>JADLCA010000060.1 GCA_020847495.1 Candidatus Hydrogenedentota bacterium
GCCGGAAGGGAGTTCGATTCTGAATGAAGCGCGTGCGCAGCAGGGGCAGGTCAAAACTCTTGCCGTTGTAGCTGACGACCGCGTCCTTGCCGCGAAAGACCTCGGCCAGATACGCGAGCATCGGCTCTTCGTCATCGTAGTCGCGCATGAAACACTGGTCGAGCCGAAACCCATCGTCGACGAAATACCCCACGCCCACCAGGAAGGCGACCGTGCCCGTGCCCCCGGCGAGCCCGCTGGTTTCCGTGTCAACGAAGAGGGCCTTGCGTGGATCGAACTCTTTCAACTCGTCGTCCGACGCGGACAAGGCGATGTGGTCGCCGCTCACATCGAGCACAGCGCCCAGCGGGATAGAGCCTTGCTGCGTGTCGAGGGGATAGGTGTTTTGAACCAGGTAGAAGCCGGACTCGGCATCACCCCGCAGCTCCCCCGGCACCACCTTGTCAATCTCGAACTCGCCCGATTCGCGCTGTCTGCGCAACTCATCCAATCGTTGCATCCAGTCCGTGCCGCGCATGATGCGGTGGCTGGCGAGAAGGCTTTCCAGCTTTGGGTTGATCTCGGGCATACGCGTAACCGCCTCAAGCGAGCCGCTCGGCGACTTCCTTGAGTTTGGTAATCTGCTTTCTGATGATCGATTTCGTCATCCAGCCAAACATTGTTTCCATTATGCGGGCGACAGTCGAGTGCATCGCAGTATCGCATTCGTAGTCAAGACGCGTACCGGGGTCCGCAGGGCTGAACCGGTAGGAAACAGCCATCGTGAAATCCTTGTTTCCAATGTTGAACGCAAGGTACGTGGGATAGGTGTAGCCGGTCACCTCGCCTTCATACTCGACAACGCGCCCGCTTTCGCGCACGCGCCTTGAGAAACGCGAGCCGACCGGGTTCTCGGGGTTGCGTTCCGTCAGGAAGAAGGTATCTTCCAGGCTCTCCATCCAGAGCTTCGCCCTTTCTGGGTCATCCACGAGGTCGAACACATGATCGAGGGGTGCGTCGATGTCCACACTCATGGTGATCTTCATACGGCCTCCTTATGATTCTCCGGTGCTCACGGACTCCGACGTAGCGGGCCGATCAAGCGCCAGCCGCGCCAGCATCAGTGCGCCCTTCTTTCCATGCTCGCCCACCTCCATCACAGGTCCCACACATCCGGGACACCCCTCCTTGCAGGTACACCCGGCGATCAAGGAAATGGCTGCCTCGACCAGTTGCCGGTGATGGGTGAACAGCTTCTCACTGAACCCTACACCTCCGGGGTAGGATTCGTAAAGATATATCGCGGGTTGCTCCGAAAACGGTGCACGGAGCATGCCGAGAGCGCGGATATCCGTGGGGTCGCAGAGCACCTGCACAGGGGCCACCTGGCGCAGCGTGTTGGCGAGCCCATGGAGCGCTTCCGAGAGTTCCTGCTGCTTGAGTCCCAGGCGGCCTCCGGCGTCTTCAGGAAAGTCGATCCAGTACCCGGTTGTGTGCATGGTGGATTCGGGCAGACTGATCTCGCCCCACCCCACGTTCTCGTGCGTGCCAAACTTGATCTTCTTGTAGATGCTCGGCAGCCACGTTACGCTCACTTCGCCCGTGCGCTTCACGGCCTCCCCCACGCGTTCATCCCGGAACGTGTCAATGACCTTGAGGTCGACCTTGATCTGCGCGTCCGTGTAGTAATCCACGTCCACGGGCCGGGCGTAGGCTTTGCGGTCTTCCAAATCCAAATGGTCGATGGTGTATTGCGCGCTCTGGTGCAGGTAGATCGCGTTCTGATAGACCTCGACCGGCGCCGCGAACAGATCGATCTCGCCGATCACGCGCCCGCTCTGCGAAGTGTCGAGGATTACGACGTTACCAGGCGCGGCGGTTCTCAGGCTGATATCCTCCGCCGGATAGGTGTCGGCGCTCCAATGCCACTTGTCCTTCACGTGCCGCAGAATGCGCTGCTCCGCCAGGAACTCCAGGATCTCGCGGGTCGATGCGGCATCCGTTCCAAACGCTTCGCCGTCCTTGAAGGGAATCTCGAAGGCCGCGCATTTCAAATGGCTGCTCATGATGATGAGGTTGTTCGGGTCCACGGTGGCGCTTTCCGGGGACTGCTCGAAGAAGTACTCGGGATGATTAATGATGTACTGGTCCAGCGGCGCGCTCGATGCCACCAGGATGACCAGTGAGGTGCCGGAACGGCGTCCCGCGCGGCCGGCCTGCTGCCACGTGCTGGCCACGCTCCCCGAGTAACCTGTCATGATGCACACGTCGAGAGAGCCGATGTCGATTCCCAGTTCCAGCGCGTTCGTGCTCACCACCGCCATGATTTCCCCGTCGCGAAGTCCCTTTTCGATGGCCCGCCGCTCGGTCGGCAAGTACCCCCCGCGGTATCCCCGCACCAGGTTGTGGTCCTTGCCAAGTTTGCGCACGGCCTCCTTCAGGTAGGTGGTAAGGATCTCGACCCGCAGTCGGCTCCGCGCGAAGATGATGGACTGAATGTCGCGCGAGAGCATCTGCGTGGCAAGGCGATTGGTTTCCTTGACCGACGATTGGCGGATACCCAACTCCGCGTTGACCACGGGCGGATTGTAGAAAAGGAAATGGCGTTCCCCGGTTGGCGCCCCGTTATTATCGATGAGTTGGACCGGTTTTTCGATGATTCGCTCAGCCATCTCCTGAGGGTTTTGGATCGTCGCGCTGCAACAGATGAAGCGGGGATTCGCACCGTAGAAACCACAGATGCGCTTCAGCCTACGGACCACATTGGCCAAGTGGCTGCCGAAAACCCCCCGGTAATGATGTAATTCATCGATAACTACAAACTCGAGATTCTCGAAGAGCTTCATCCAGATGGTGTGATGCGGCAAGATGCCGGTATGGAGCATGTCGGGATTGGTGACCACGATGTGGCCCGCATTTCGGATGGCTTTGCGCGCGGAACCTGGGGTATCCCCATCAAAGGTGTAGGTGCCGATCTTTACCTTTAAGTCGTCTATCGTTGTCTTTAGCTCGTTTACTTGGTCCTGGGACAGGGCCTTCGTCGGAAAGAGATACAATGCCCGGGCGTTCGGGTTATCCATCAGTTTGTTCAGAACCGGAACGTTGTAGCAGAGGGTCTTTCCGGAGGCGGTTGGGGTGACGATGCAGATATCCCTACCAGCAAGGACCGCTTCAACGGCCTCCGTCTGGTGTACGTACAAGTCATGAATTCCACGAGCATTCAACGCTTCGACGAGGCGCGGATTCAATCCCTGGGGATAGCCGCCATAGCGGGGAGGTCTTGCGGGGACCGTCTTCCAGGCGGTGAGATTCCTGCGGATCTGGGGGTCGGCCTTGAGGCGATCAAGGAGCTGCGCGACGTTCATAAGGTCCTTCCGGGGTTACGATAATCTGAATATAACATCAGTGGTTATTGTCTGCAAGCGTTTCCTTGGTGTGCGAGGGACGAGGAAGTCATGATAGAATACAAGTGGCCGTATTCCCCTGTCCGGCAATGCTCACCTTGGCAACAGCGGATTGGATTACGACGCGATAGACGGAAGAGCACGCGCACGCCAGCAGACGGAGTATTCATAACGCCTGCATTTATAGTATGTTACGGTTGGCGTTCGTCTGATTGCCGGAATGCGTCTGGATTCGCGGGTCAGGTTGAGGACCTTTGCGTCAGTGCGCGGACGGGGCGTCCTTGCACATGGGAGGTTTATGCCGCAGTACGAACTGATTCTGCACAGGGGTGAGAAGCCTCTCAGTACGTATCATATTGGCCCGGAAGGCTTGGTGATCGGCCGCGCCTCGGAATGCGATGTCGTCGTACCGGACTCGATGGTGTCCCGGAAGCACGCGCGTATCTGGCACGACGGGAAGTGCCTGAAGGTCGAAGACCTCGGTGCACGCAATGGCATCATCGTCAACGGCGAGAAGGTATCCCGCTTGCGTGTGGACGAAGGCGACGAGCTGACCGTCGGTACGCACACCTTCCGCATCGCCAAGGCCGTCCGCAAGAAGGATGAGCCAGACACCGGCGCCCTGATCTCATTCGAGAAAGCCGGCGTCATGTACGCGAAGATGCTGCGCGAGCCGGACGTCAACCGGATGGTCATTCTATATAAGGCCTCGCAGTTGTTGGGCACAGTCTTCGATCTCGACGACCTGCTGGATCGAATCCTGGACCTGATCTTCGAGGCTTTGCCTGTGAAGCGCGGCTTCATTCTGACACTCGCAAGTCACGATGCCAAACCACAGGTGAGGGCCAGCCTGCCCAAGGAAAACGTCAACGGCGGTCCCCCACTCAGTACAACGCTCATCGATCACGTGTTCTCGCAACGGAATGCCGTGCTGACCCTGAACGCGCAAAAGGACTTCGCCACCTCGGAAAGCGTGGTCGCCCACGGCATCCATGCGGCGATGTGCGTGCCGCTGTGCGGGCGCGAGGACATCGTCGGGGCAATCTATGTCGATTCCGGCTCGGAAGATGTTGTCTTCAAGAATGACCACCTGAAATTGCTCACGGCAATTGGCCGCGTGACAGGAGTGGCTGTGGAGAATGCGTTTCTGCACCAGGAAGTCGTCGAGCAGGAGCGCCTGTCGGCCATCGGGCAGGCGACGGCGGGCCTCGGGCATTGCGTGAAGAACATCCTCGTCGGCATCAAGGGGGGTGCGGAATTCGTGGACCTGGCGTTGGAAACGCAGGAGATCAAGTACATTCAGAAGGGCTGGCCGCTGATTCGCCGTTCGGTGGACCGCATCGAGGATCTGGTGCTCAACCTCTTGACCTTCTCGCGCGATCGGAAAGCCGAAAGGACCCTGACTGATCTCAACCTCATCATCGAGGAAATCCGGGACACGGTTTCCGCGCAAGCCGAACGGGCCAAGGCCGTGCTCAAACTTGAGAAAGGAGAGGTGCGTCCCTTGCCGCTGGATAGCCTCGGCATGTACCGCGCCGTCCTCAATCTGGTCACCAACGCGATTGATGCCTGCGAAGAACACGGCGGTGACGTGACGATACGGACTTACGCCGACGAAACATCCTACTACGTGGAGGTTAAGGATACGGGCGTTGGCATCACACCGGAGCATATCCCGCAACTGTTTCGTGCGTTCAACAGCACCAAGGGCTCCCGCGGCACCGGACTGGGTCTTGCCTGTTCCGACAAGATCGTCAGGGAGAACGGCGGCGACATCAGCGTCAAGAGCCAACTCGGCAAGGGATCCACATTCACTATCCGCATCCCCACGCAAACCCAGATCGCGGGGTGAGGGTCGAATCAGCCCCCAAACGGCAGTTGCCTCCCTGGGAACGCCAGGCACCAGCCTGGCTCTTACTCTTTCTTCGGTGCGTTGGATTGGCTGGAGAATTCCCGGCGCACAAAGCCCCCCCCCACGTAACACATTCACGCCATAGCGCGCCTGTGCTCTTCATAGGTGCCGGTGGCATTGCGGACAGGCCAGAATCTCCTTGCAGGCGCTCATTCCATCTGTCAGCACCGCAGGCAAGCCTGCTCAGTCAAAGCAGCGGCAAGCCGCCGCACTCCATAATCGGGACCATGCATGGTTCCAGAAACAGTGTCTCGGTCTCGCTTCACACAGGAAGAGGCTCCAGATTTCATCAACCGTCGCGTTCGGAATCAGGTATTGGGCCAGCGCTCGCGTATTAAGTTGATGGCCTCTTCCCGCGTCTGCACAAGGCCTTCTAATTGCGCGTCTTCTATTGCAGTCAGCATTTCTCTGAAGACGGGGCCGGGGCCGTAGCCCAGGGCGATGAGGTCCCGGCCGGTCAATAGCGGCTGGGGACGGCATTCTTCAGCGGGGTGTTGCTCGAGGTAGTCTTCGATCCATTGGATCGTGCTCAGGTCACCGTGGCTCGCGAGGCAATCGATGAGGCCTAGTTCGAGCAATTCGCGAAAACCCTCTTCGCGCACAAAGCGTTTCAGCTTGCTTTCCCGCATCTGCGGTGCGTGGGCCAGGCGCATGTGTTGATCGACCAGCCACACTACACGCTCCGTTTCACGGTTCGACATGCGCAAACGCCGGCAGATCTCCCCCGCCATCTCCGCACCGATCTTGTCGTGATTGTTGAAGCGAATCCGGTCAGAGAAAGTGGCCGTCACGGGCTTGCCCACATCGTGGAGCAGAGCACCCAAGGCCAGCGTCGGCGTCGCGTCTCTAATGTGGTCGAGCAGCAACAGGGTGTGGACAAAGACATCGCCTTCGGGATGGAACTCCGCAGGCTGCTCCACGCCCTTCATCGCGGCGATCTCGGGTAGCACGTGCTGGAGCAGTCCTGTCTCATCCAGCATCTGAAGTGCGGTCTTCGCGTTGCCTTCTGTAAGCATTTTCAGAAGTTCATCACGGACGCGTTCGGCACTGACCGTGTGAATCATAGGGGCGAGTTCGACGAGGGCATCTCGGGTGTTCGCATCAAGCGCGAAACCCAGACGCGCCGTGAAGCGCACGGCGCGTAGGAGGCGGAGATGATCTTCCGTAAATCGCAATCGTGGATCGCCGACGGTCCGCACGAGACCCGCCTTCAGATCTTCGCGGCCTCCTACGTAATCGACGATCTCATGCGACTCGGGATCGAAGAACAGCGCATTGATCGTGAAATCGCGGCGCTCCGCATCTTGCCGTTCGTCGAGGAAGTCCACGCGGCTTGGGTGGCGCCCATCAAGGTAGGGCCCAGCCCTGCGAAACGTGGTGACTTCAAACTGCCCTTGCGGGAGTATGACGAGCACAACGCCGAAGGCGGCTCCCACGCTCACGGTTTTCTCGAAGAGGCTCTCGACACGCTCCGGACGCGCGTCGGTTGCTACATCGTAGTCCTTGGCTTCATGCCCAAGGAGCATATCGCGCACGCAACCACCCGCAAGGAGCGCACGGTGGCCGTGGGTCCGCAGTACGGCGCAGATCCACTCGGCCGCGGCGCGCCGCTCATCCATGGGGAGCCGAACCTTGGACCGGCGGAGGCGGCGCTTTTCGCGGCAGGTGCGGTCTCCGGACGGCGATACCCCAAGAGACCATCAGCAAAAGCGATGCTGCCACAGCCCCGGCAAGCAGGGTCTTGGATTGGGCATCGTAGATGGACGCCCTATCGTACCCGAAATGCCAGGCCAGTGCGGCGCCAATCACCGCTGCGGCGGCCCAGCGATAGCGGTTCTCGCGCAGGATGGTACCTAAAATGGTGGATCCGCAGGCGAACCCCACCCACGCCAGAGGTAATGAGTCGCCGGGAATGGACACCCGAAGTCCGAGGAATCCCACGGCCACCGCCACCGCCACCAGCAGGCTGCGCCCGAAACGCTCCGCACGCGCGCGCTCGCGCGCCACGTTGCGTCCAAGAAAAAGCACGCGTTCCGCGATGAAAAGGAACAGCAACAAGAGGGAAGTACCCCACCATTGCGTGTCGCTTACCTCGGGATGAGAACTCCACGCTTCATTGCTGGAAAGAAACACGTAGGCCCCAACGAGCAGTGCGGCGACCCCGGCAGTCTTGACAGCGGCATCCGCGAGAAACGCGCCCAGCACTACCACGGCCAGTCCGAACGCCGCCTGGGTCATAGGCAGCGGGATTGGGGCGAGCCGAAGTTGCATCAACGTCATCAACATACCGGTCGCCACGAGGTATGGCAACGACACGCTGAAGTAATGCTCCCACGGGTGCCCCTGTTGGAGGCTTCGCAGGTATTTTTGCCAGCGGTGGGCGCCGAAGTAAGTGTAGGCCACGACAAGCAGCGTGTAGGGCACAAAATGCGGCTGGTCGGAAAACTCCCGCTTGCCGATCGAGAGAAAGAAGTAATAACTCACGTGGCAGGCCACGATCAGCATGACTGCGCTGATCTCCATCTGAGGGGTGCGGACAATGACTCCGAGGATGGCAAAGCCCACGCTCTCGAGAGCGAGCAGGTACGGCAAAGAAGGCCGGTCCCCGAAATCCGCGATGGTCAATACCATGAGGATGAGCGCGGCCGCCGCGGAATGGAGCAGGCCGACGGTTGTGCAGGACACGTCCCAGGCGGTGTCCGCCAGAAACCAGTGGCCGCTGAGGCGGCGCTGTTCAGGATCGAGCGCCCGAATGTGCCTGCCGTAGTAGTAGGCCGCGACAAGCAGCAGGCCGCACGTGGAGAGGCCGTAGGCCCAGTTTGCGCGCACGGGCATGCCTGCGACATCCACGGGCATCCCCAGTTTGGTGGCGCGCAACGCAAGTATCAGCGTCACAAGCAGCGCAAGCAGGTTCAGCAGTTTCAGAACGACAATGCCGCTGAGGTGGTAGATTGCCGCGAGCACAAGGCATTCGATCGCCAGCGCGATGAGCATCCCCTCTTCCGTGAGGAGCGATTGAAGCGCGATGTTGATCAGCAAGATGGCCGTAGCCGCGTGGAGCTGAAACATGTAGTTGCGGTAGGACCCTATGGACTCCGCCAGGACCGCGAAGAACCCGGCCAGCACCGCCAGCAGCGCAAACACGAGCCACGCCGTCTCAGGGGCATGACGGTATAGGGCCGCCCACAGGAGCGGCAGAAAGGTCAGCGTGTTCAGCAGCGAGACGAGCACGGCCCTGCGGCGCGCCTTGCCCAGGCGCAACGATTCATACACGCACAGCCAGGAGGCGAGTCCGTAGCAGCAGATCAGGAAGATGGCGCCTCCCCAGAACTGCACGCCCTCCGATACTGCCGAGGTAATCGGCGCTCCCGAGAGATGTATCGCGTAGGTGGCGTAGCTGCAGGCCAGCCCAAGAAACATGAACAAGAAATAGCGGCGTGTGAGATAGGCCATGAAGGCCAGACCCGCAAGTACGGCCAGACCAAGGATTCTGTAGTCCATGTTGGCGGAGGCCAATTGGCGTAACCAGTCCTGGGCGTAGTCGAAGCCTCGCAATTCGCGCCGGACTGTCAGCGTGGCGGCAAGCAGCAGGGCGGCCATCATCAGCAGGAGTAGGCCGCGGGCCAGCCACAGTTTTCGGAGGACGGGCGGCGGGGGCGGCTTGGGATCCCCGGCGCGACGGCCGGTTTGCCCGCGCGCGCGGCGTTCCGCGCGCAACGCGTCCACCTCGCGCGTCAGGTCAGCGACCCGGGACTCGAGTTCCCGGATGCGCCCCGCGGAATCCTGTTCCGATTGCGTAGCCATGATTACGCCTTACTCACTGGTTATCTGCCTGGCATCGCCTGTGCATGTGAAGAGTCCGGTGTCCCCCAGCGGTGTGTTCGACACGCCGGTGAAGCGGACGGGGCTGAGAAACTTCATCGGACCGCCTTCAATGGTAACAAAACCGTTGTACTGCCGGATGGAACCCGCGTTCGGCGCCTGCGTCACAAGATACTGGTGCGTTTGCCCGTGGCGGACCTTCACCACGATCACAAACCCCACTGTGCCATCGCTCGCGCAATACGTCTGGTACCAGTCGTTCCCGTAGATTTGCTGATCGTGGAAAAGCCACCGATCGCCAACCTTCTCCCAGAGCATGAGTCCGCGATGGCTGGTAAAGCCCTCTATCAAGACGGGTGTCCAATTCTCCCCGCCCGAGAGCGTGAACTGGGCAAAGCCGCGGGAGTCCGCCTTCATTCGCCTCGGATAGCCGGGATACAACTCACCATGAGCCATTTCCACCTTGGCCAAGCCGGGGCCATACACCTCCAATTGACGTTCTGCCGGCGTGAAATCGCTGCGGGCATCGCCGTACGGCATCACGAAGAAATGCGCCTCCAGATGATCGCCTTTTTCCAATCGGCCGAGATTGCCGGGCGCGGTCAGGAACAGTTCCGTCCAATCTCTGGCGCCGAAGCAACTCAACCCGAAGGCATTCACCTCTTGCCCGCCGAGGATTCCACTCACACGATTGACGACAAAGGCCATGTTACCGTTCTTGTGGGAGTAGGCCGCCGCGAAGGCCGTCGGGCTCCCCATGGGCACCCCTTCGAGAACCCACGCGCCCGTGGATGGGACGTCCACACGCGCGGTCGAGCCATCCGCCGCCGTATAGGCCACCTTCGGCCAAGTCGTATGCACAATGTACGCGCCCGCATTGATAAAGCGCAGATTCTGCGCGCTTCCGCCTTCGATCTCGACGGGTTCCAGCACGTCCATGGTCATCTTCACGAAGCTACGCGCCTCGTCATCCTGGGGCGCTTCGAAAATCTCGAGCGTAGTCTTGACCTTGCCATCCTCTGAAAGGTAATCAAGCGCGAAGCTGGCAAGGTTAGGGGATGTCAGGTAGATTCGCGTGTCTTGCAGGAGGTTATTGATCCAGCGGCCGCCGGACTTATAGCGCAAGGCCCCAATCACTGACACGTGGTCATGCTGCGGCTGGCCGGGCCATGTCGTATTCGTCAAACCGCGCACATCCGCCCACAGGTAGTTCCGGTCATCGTCGCGAGGAAACTCGAAGGGCACATAGCAGAAAGTCTCCGTGGGCCCGAGCGATGCGTGAAAGTAGTGGTGGTAAAAGCGGATGGAGGAAATCTGCTTGAGCGGATGGGTACCCCAGTTGCCAAACAGATGGTAGAGCTTTCCTTCAAACGGGGCATCGGGCGTGAGCGTCACGGGGAAGTACGCTTCGCTATACGGCGTGTCGGCCTCCGCCTTCCCCTCTTCGTGTTCGCTGGCGAAGTTCTTCGAGACTTGCACCTGAACCGGCAGCGGGTACCCATCGGCATCGGTCAATACGGCGCCTTCGAGAACCATATACGTGTTTCTGACATTGCACACAATCTCCGTTGCGTGGGTTTTCGCGGCCCCGGCCGGCTGGCGAGCGATATGCACGTCGACTTCATATCGCTGATTGGGATTGACCCATGCGGTCTCGAAGTCGCGCGGCCCACGAAACTCAGTAGAGATTTGAAAGAACCCCTTTGAAGGCTGGTAGCCATCAAATACGCCGCCGTTGACCTTGAACGCCATTTCTTCTGGATGCGCCTCATCATAGACGAGGCGCGCCAGATCTTCCGGCGACTCGCCTGCAAGAAGAATCAGACTTGAGGTCCGCGTCCCCGGTGAGGTGGAAGCGAACTTGCTGCCAATGAGCAGGCGCTTGGGAGGCTCCAGTGCCACCCTCGTAGGGACGCTCTGCCCGTTCGCGTCGCGCTGTCTGGGCGCCAGGGCAACCATGGATGGCCGGACGTCGCCCCACACGAGGCGCTCCGCATAGTCGTCCATCGGTTTGATGGTATCGATGGAGTATTTGACGCTGCCCAGCCAGCCCACCTCGAGGTCCGTAGGCGTGCCACGGGGAGTCACGTTCACATTTGCAAACACGCGCTTCGCGTAACAATACAGGACCAACTCGACGTCCGCGTCCAGATCGGTCCACTTCAAGCCGCGCAGGTGAATCTCGTGCATCTGCGTGCCGAAGGTGTAGATGTTGATACGCCCAGGCCCTTTGACGGCGCCTGTGTTCAGGATAGGTAGCAGCGCGTACTCGCCGATCAGATCCTCACCGCCCGACTGGAAATGCGTGATGGCCGCGAGGGCCAGATCGAGGTGGAGGGTATATGTCTTGCCCTCCACGATGAGCACATTTCGCTCGGGGGAACTGTAGCGGACATTGACCGCCGTCTGGTCCTCCGTCGGCGCGAACGCCAGCGAAGGAAACGCCCCCAATAGAACCATCCATACTGCTGTCCACGTGCGCAATGCCAGTTCCTTTCATCACCGGAGACCAAAAGCCATTCTATCGCGCATCTCCCTGCGAATCCAGAGTTTGACCGCTACCACACCCGCGCATATACTGGCGCGAGAGGCTGCAAGGGTCGCTGAATTGAGGGAAGTTGTATGACATTCATCGGGATACTACTCGCCGTGGTGGGGCTGGTGGGCTTGCTCGCCAATGTAACGGGCATTTACGTCATGACGGGAATGGCGGGCGACCTCAAGTTGTGGGGGGGAATCGTAATCGTGGGCGTGGTGACGGCAATGCTTACTCGCCGTGCGCGGGACTGAAACAAAACGTACACCGCGAGCGCGCCGGAAGGGTCGCGAAAGGATTGGGGGATTACATATGTTGCTTGCCTTGCTAGTCTGCGTCCACACCTTGGCGGCGGACGATCTTGCTCCGCGCGTCGACGTGCTTCGTATGCACCATGAGCGCCTCGGAGCCATTACCGTCACGCCGGACCTCGAAACGGAGAAGGCGGAGAAACTTGAAACGCTGAGAGTGAAGCTTGAGCAAGGCGTCTCTTCTGAGGAAGCCTTCAAGCAGCTCTATCTTGAGATGGATGCCGTCCGCTCATGGCTTTGGGAGCATTCGGCAGAAAGACCGAAGACCGCCACGGGTGAGCTTACGGAAGGTCCCGGCGAATGGACACTGAAGACAGACGCGCTTACGGTCCGCGTGAATCGCTCTGATGGATCCATGCAGGTGGATACCCCGGCCACGTCCTGGACCTTTCTGCCGTGCGATGACAAGGACATCGAATTGCAGGGCAGTTCCATCTCCCTGACCAGCGCCGCCAATATCACAGCGGAGGAGTTCCGTACGGGATACAGCATGGGCGCAATCTACACGCTATCCGGATTCCCGGAAGCGGCCGGACTCGAACTGCGACTCACGGTCAACATCATCGGATCGGAAATTGTATTCGAGGTGGCCGCGGTAGACGCTGGCGTGCCCATCCGGTCTATTCGCTGGCCCAAACCACTCGAGACCGGCAACACCGCCAGCGATTTTGCGGTGATTCCCAACATGCAAGGCATGCTTTTGCCTGGGAATTCGACGCAGGAGTTCCACGAGAGCAGTCTCTGCAACTCCCGGTCCCTGTACATGCCGTGGTGGGGACAGATCCGCGATGGCAGAGGCGTCCAGACCATTCTCGAAACCAGCGATGACGCAGGCGCCCAATACGATCACCCCTCAGGTGGCCCCACGCGCATCCAACCCCGCTGGTACGCCAGCCTGGAGAGCATGCGCTATCTGCGCACCGTCCGTTATGTTTTCAGCGACGATTGCACGTACGTCCACATGGCGAAGCGGTATCGCCGATACGTAGAGGAGACGGGCCGCCTGGTCACGCTTGCAGAGAAGCGGGTGCGCACTCCCAACCTCGATGAAGTTATCGGTCGCCCCGTAATTCACCCGGGCGCGTTGTACCACTTCGTCCAGGAGGCTTCCCTTTTCAACAAGGAACGCATCGAGGCCAACCACAGCCTGAGCACATTCGATCAGTTGGCCGATAGTTTGCGCAAGCTCAAGGCCGCCGGAATCGAGGACGCCTATGTGCATCTCGACGGCTGGGGCTTCTACGGCTACGACAACGCGCACCCGGATGTGCTTCCGCCCGGCGAGGAGCAAGGCGGATGGGACGGCTTGCGGCGCTTCGCCGACACCTGCGAGGAACTCGGGTACCTGTTCGCCGTGCACGATCAGTATCGGGATTTCTATCTGAACGCGGCTTCGTTTGATGACCGGCTGGCGGCGTACCGTTTCGATGGGACGAGAGAGGAGACTTCAACGTGGTGCGGTGGACCCCAGACCATTCTGAATCCGCGCTTCGCGCCGGAGTATGTCCGGCGCAACCACGACCTGTTCGCTGCCAACGGCGTGAAGGTGAAAGGCGCGTACCTCGATGTGTTCTCCGTCGTGCCTCTGGAGGAGAGCAGCGAGAAGGCCCACCCGATTACCCGCAGCGACTGCGCTCGATACCGGGCCGAGTGCTTTGACCTCCTGCGCGCCCGGGGCTACGTAGTCAGCTCGGAAGAGCCCACCGACTATCTCCTCCCCCATCTCGACCTCGTGCACCATGGCCCGTACGGCACCTACCCTCATTACGGCGGCGGGGGCGCCCGCGGCATTCCGGTGCCGCTCTGGAACCTGGTGTACCACGATTGCCTGTTGCTCCCATGGGAAATGGGCGAAGACGGCGGCTGGGGGATTCCCAAGGGCGATGCCGCGTGGCTGCACTGCTTCCTCAACGCGGGCATGCCCTATGTCTGGCCGGGCGCAGACGAAACGATGGTGGCGCGTGTGAAAGAGGCATGCGCCCTCAATCAGAGACTCGCCACGCAGGATATGACGAATCATGAGTTCCTGGGCGAAGGGTACCGCAAACAGCGGTCCACCTACGCGGATGGCACAACGGTTACCGTGGATTTCGACGCGAAGACGTGTGAAATCGTGCCGGGGGCGTGAGCTTCGCTCGCGCAGGGTTGGACAGGTGTATACTGGATGCATACCCCGTTCCCCTCTTGGAGAGCTAAGGTGTGCAACGGGTGAAGGGATGGGATTTGGCGGGTTAACCCGCTGAATCGCGCGAGGCAGGATACAGCCATGCCAGAAAGTCACAACGACCTTTTCATACGCGCCGCCCGCGGAGAGCGCACGCCGCGTACGCCAATCTGGTTGATGCGCCAGGCCGGGAGGACGGATCCTGAATACAATCGCTTGAAGAAGCTGTCAGGATTGCCTCTGCACGACCTGTTTCGCGACCCGGAATGGGCTGCGCAGATATCCCTGCTACCCAAGCGCATCGGCGTGGATGCCATCATCTACTTCCAGGACATCCTGACGCCGCTCGCGCCTATGGGCGCGGAGTTCGTTTTTGACCCCGGTCCGCGTTTCCTGACACCCATCCAAGACTTTCGCGATGCGGACCGCCTGCACCTCTATGATGTGACCGAAGAGCTGCCGTTCATCTCCGAGACCTTCCGTCTCATCCACGAATCGCTGGACGGCGCACTGCCCGTCCTGGGCTTCGCCGGTGCGCCACTGACGCTGGCGGTCTTCATGATTGAGGGCGGAAGTTTCGGCGCCTCGGCGGACAAGTTCTTTGCCTTTCTTGAAGACCACACAGCCGCGCTCCATCGGCTCCTCGAAAAGCTGGCGAAGATGACCGTGGATTACCTGAAACTGCAAGTAGAGGCAGGGGCCGTGGCGTTGCAGCTTTTCGAATCGGCTGCCTATCTCTTTACGCCGCAGCAGTACCGCGAACTCGCACTTCCGTATCAACAGCACGTATTCAAGGCACTTAAGAAGAGCGTTCCCACCATCGCCTTCGCGCGGGACTGGACCGACCTTGATACGCTCAATGCCTCCGGTGCGGATATCCTCAGCCTGGCGGCCACGCCCAGCATCTCTGAGGCGCGAAAACAACTCGGGGCAAAGCGCGTGTTGCAGGGCAATCTGGACAACTCGCTGCTTGTGCACGGAAGCAAAGAAGCAATCGCCGAAGCGGCGCGTGCGTGCATTCACGAAGGGCAGCACCGTGGCCACATTTTCAATCTGAGCCACGGACTCCTGCGAGATACACCATTTGAAAACGTATGCCACCTCGTGGACGTTGTGCGAAACACGCGGTTCGAGTGATGCGCGAGTCCACCTTCAACGCTTCAGCGGGATGAGCGCGCGGAGGCGAGGCTCGCGCAGGAAGAGTCCGCCCCACACGAGAACGCCGAATACAATCGGTAGAAAAAACGCCTCCTCGACCCGCACATGGGTGGCAACGGCGCCGCCAAGGTAGCCCGTCAAGAGAATCGCTCCGAGTACCGACGTGCGCGGAATGATGTAGATGATCGTGCATCCCAGTTCGACGAGGCCCAGCGGCACGGCCAGACTCTCGGGGTATCCCATCTTCACGAGCCCTTCCAGGACGAACGCGGGTTTGGTGAGCGACATCACGGCACCCATCAGGAACATCAGCACCGGCAAGGCACTCATGATGCGGCCGGCCCAGAGCATCTTCTTCGATACGGGGGCAGACTGATTGTCAAGATTCATGCATTCCTCCTCAATCGTTCTGGTTTCCAGGACATGCGGCGCAGCAACACTGCCGCTGGGTTCAGTATGGAGAGATTCTTCCTCACAGGGGGGAGTTGAGCCGGGTAGTATTCTATCCGGTCGAGAAATTCATTCCGCCCTGCTTGATACCATTGAAGCCCTCGTCAACCGTCTGCTTCGCCGCGATCATGCCTCGGTTCCTTGCGACCCTGCTATCGCGGGCGCCGTGCCCGCGGAGGCGGATTCCGCGATTGACTTCAGGCCGGCAAGTCCCTTCTCGAAATTGCCGCCAATCATCTTATCCATGTCCATGACGAGGCTGATGGCCTTGCCCATGAAGTCGTTCTTCCCGTGCATGCTCCATGTCACGGACGTCCGGTCACCCTCGGGTTTGAATGTGAACTCCGCGGTGCTCGTGCCCGCCATGGGCTTGAAGAACTCGAGCTGTATCTGTATCCGCTGGTGAGGCTGACTCTCCACAATGGTCATGCGGCCCTCGCCCACATTCTTGTCGCCAGCCCAGGAGTAGATGGCGCCCTCACCCATCGGCGCGCCTTCGTAAGTGTTCTTCATTGCGGGGTCGAGCTTTCCCCAGGGGTTCCAGGGCTCCCACTTGTGGAAGTCATTCACCTGCGCAAAGACCGCTTCGGGCACGGCGTTGACGGTAGCCGTCCGTTCCACGTGGAACTCCGAAGGGCGCGTGGCAATGACGGCCACCAGCACAATCAACAGCACCGCCACGACCGCGGCCGCGATCAACACCACTTTAAGCATGCTCATCTCTCCTCTCTTCCCGCGGCCTTTCGCGCCGCCCGGCGGGGAAGGCCGTTCAGGGCCTACTGCCTGCTCAGTTCAAGATGCATCATGTGGAACTCTTTGCCGGATTTGGGATCTGCGCCAAACATGTCTAGCGTCTTCGTACCCTGCTCGCCGATTGTTTCGATCTGTCTCATCGCCGAAGGCTTCTTGGTGAGCGGGCAGTTGTAGCTGAATTCCCATTCGATAGCCTTACCATCGCCGGACAGCTTGCCTTCGCCGGTCAAGATTCCCGTGCTGTGGTTGTCAATCCACGTGGAGACGAACTTCTGCGACACATTGTCGAATCCGTTTACGCCCAGTCCCGTAAACGGGCCCATCCCCGGCATTTCGCTTGCCGTTTCGATCCTCGTGTAGCGGCCGTCCATGATCGACGTGATGGTCGACGAGCAGTCGGTAACCACGGGCTCGGCGCCTGGAATCATCCACATGGTCATCTTGCCGCGCCACGTGCCCACGTCTTTTGCGAGGCGAGCCTGCATGTCGCCGGGCGTTCCCGCGAGCATGACCGCCTGCATGTCCTCTTCCGTCCAGCCCGGCGGCAATTGCATTTCCGGTTGCCCGGCGCCCTGGGCAGGTTTTGACTCCTTGGCCGCCAGGACCGAACCGGCGGCCAGAGCGAGGCCTGCGGCGCCCGCAAGGGCAACGATGAAGAATTTCTTGAACCTCATGGAAGGTCCTCCTTCTAGGTACGGGCTTCATGTCACACGTGGACAGAACGAGCCCTTTGGTTGTACTTCACATGTCCGTTCGACTAGCAGAACGCCTTGCAGCAACGTTCTATTGAGAAACCGGCGGCCGGCTCCGGATGCGCGAGCCCGCCCCGGCCCTCATTCACTTCGCCCGCGGATGCTACTTCCCAAGCGAATGCGGGACGTCAAGTCCCAGTGTCAGTGTTTGCGGATCGTCCGCGATTGGCCGCACTTCGACGCACCCGTATCTTGCCCCGGGGATCTGGGAGGCTATCTGGACAGCTTCCTCCTGGCCTGTCGCCTCGATCAGGTAATACCCTCCGACCTGCTCTTTGGTCTCGGCGAAGGGCCCGTCACTGGTGAGCGCCTTGCCGTCGCGCATGCGCACCGTAACCGCGGTCGAGGAAGGCTTCAGGCGATTGCCGCCGGCAAAGTTCCCGTTGGCCTTGATGCGCTCAGTGAACTCCAGATATTCCTGGAAATGCGCCTCTGCGTCGGCCTCCGGCATATCTTCCATTACCTTCTCCGCGCAAATCAGACAGAGGAATTTCATCTCACACCCTTTCGGTAGGTCCTGAAACGCCCTGCATCATATCTTGAGGCGACGAAACCGTCAGCGCTGTCCGGAGGCTTCGAGCAACGCTTGAATATCCAGCTTGTCCATCTTCAGCATGGCTTCCGTGACGCGCTTGGACGCGTTGCCGTCTTGGCTCTGCAGAAGTTCGCCGAGAACCGGCGGCACGATTTGCCACGACACGCCATAGCGGTCCCGCAGCCACCCGCACCTTTCCTTTGTGCCGCCCGCGGAGAGCTTCTCCCATAGTTCGTCGATTTCTTCCTGTGTTTCGCACTTCACAAAAAGCGATATGGCCGGGGAAAACGTGAAGAAGGGTCCACCGTTCAAGGCCATGAACTCCTGCCCCTCAAGAAGAAACGTGATTGCCATCACGGAACCTGTGGGTCCCGGACCCGCGTCTCCGTACCGCAAGACGGAAATGATCTTCGAATCCTTGAAGATGGAGAGGTAGAAGTCCACGGCCTCTTCCGCGTTGTTGTCAAACCACAGGCAAGGGGATATCTTCTGCATGCTCGCCTCTCTCTGAATGTGGGGAGCGTATGACGCCACCTGTCTTCGATATGATGAAACGTAGGAGGACGCACGGACAACCCACGGGCAGACTGCTCTCGGTCCTTTGCGTTCTCCCACGTTTCACCGCAATCCCTTTCGCTGGAATCGAATGACCGAAGAGCCACTTGCTGACCTCAGAACAACGACGAACGGGCAAACCGGAAAAGGACATCTCGCCGGACAAGATCTTCAGGCGATGGACTAACGGAACTGCAACGCAAGCAGTATCGGTGCAAGGCTCTGACAAAAGGCAACCTGCATGCCTGCCGCGGCAGCAACGCGGGGCCGGGTCTCCAGGACGCTCAAGCTGTTCAACACTACACCGATCAGACTCTGCGTCGCAAACAGTCGAATTGAGCACGGCCCACTTGCATCGCGGCGGGACTTTCAGTATATGCTGGTGGCACAATTTCGACACCGCCGCTGTCTGTCGGCGGAGGGGAGTATTACGCAGCGCGACACGTCTTGAGCCGGCTGTCCCCATGCGGCACTCAAAAGGTCCCCCCCTCGCTGGATAATTGTGTGAGGTCTGCCCGCGAGGATTCGGGAAGGCCGGTTCCCGGCGCCGGGTGTTGGGCGGCAGAGCAACCAGAATGTGGATTAGGGAGGCAACTTTTCCATGCGGACGAGGATTGTATGGCGGGAGTTTTTGTGCGTACTGGGTTTGTTGGGTGTGGGTTTAGTCTTTGCCGCGACAGGACTTGCGCAAAACACCACGCCCCCGGTCCTCGATGAACTTGATGGGCGCGTTGTGTTCTCGAGCGATCGGTCAGGGCAGTGGCGAATCTGGATGATTGACGCAAACGGCGAAAATCTCCAGCAGCTTACCCAAGGCGAGGAGGAAGTCCACGACGTAGATCCGTCCTTCAGCCCGGACGGCAAGACAATTCTCTACAGTTCGACGCGCGGGGGCACTACTGGGATTTGGACGATGCCCGCTGAGGGTGGGGACTCGAGCCGCGTCTGCGATGGAGACCAGGCCGCTTGGGCGCCCGATGGCAACACTATTGCCTTCCGGCGGGATAACAAGATCTGGGTGCGTGACCTCAACGGCGGAGCCGAGCGCGTAGTGAGTCCGGCGGATTGGCCGACCTGTTCGGGGCCGGCATGGAGTCCGGACGGCAAAATGATCGCTTTCGCGGCACGCTGGGACGCGGGCAACGGGGTTTACACGATTTCGCGGGATGGCGGGGAGCCCGTGAAAGTGTACGACAAGAAAGGCGCTTGTGAACCGTGCTATACGCCCGACGGCAAACAGCTGATCTACGAAACCGAGACCAACATCTGCAGCGTGATGCCAGACGGCACGAAGAACCGGATGATCACGTTTCAGGCGGGCGTCCAGCGGTACGCGCGCATCAGCTCCGATGGCAAACATGTCGTGTATTGCCAGGGCATCTCCGAGCGCGGCCCTTGGGAATTATATGTGGTGAGCGTTGCGGGCGGGTATCCCGTGCGGCTCACCGAGGGTGGCTCGGACATGAACCCGGACTGGAAGTAGGTTGAGACGTTGGGGGTGGACGTGATCAAGCCGGCCGTGTTAATGATTGCAGGTTTCTTGCTCTTGCTCTCGCCTCTAGTAGCGGCGCAGACCAACTTGCCGGACATCAACGAGACCATCGAGTCTTCGGGCACCTTGTTCACCTATCTCCTGGACACCGGCACCCCGTCCCCCACCCCGTATACTTCTGAGGGAGTGCGCGCCAAAGCAGAATGGACACTTGTCGGTGAGGACGACACCTCCCACGCGTTCCGGGGAGACGCGGTCCTGCTGAATGACTCGGTGGCCGTCGTGCTGCGCAAGGGCTATGCCGGGGCCGAGGTCTACGCAAAAGTCGACGGCCTCTACGTGCCACGCGCACGCATGGAAGCCCTCGATGCGAAAGGGCAGCCTTCCGGAACAGTCTCGGGGATGCGCGTCGAAGAGAATTCCCCGGCGTCGGTGATGGTAGCCTGTAGCTTTGGCGCTGGACCAAACGCGGCCTCGACCCTTGCATTCCGCATCTCCACTGGGCAGATCATTGTTGAAGTGCAGCCGCGCGAGAGTGCCGCTGCCTTGGGTATCCGCATAGAGAGCGAGTTTTTGGTGATCCCGGATTTTTTCGCGGATGACTTGGTCTACGCCTCCGGGGACCTGGTGTCGCCCCGGTCCGGCCTTCCCGCGGAGAATTTCCTGATGCTGCTGGCATCGGGCGGTGACGCGATCGCGACGTGCGTCTGGCCTTCACGGGAGCAGCGCGCTGTCGCAATTCGCACAGAAGCGGAGCCGCGCCGTATTGCGGGCGCCGACATCACGTTTCACGGCGAGGCACCCGTGTGGGTTGCGTTCCACGAGGCCAAGACACTGTGGCACCGGCAGCCGCTCCCGGCCAGTGCGTTGGCGCAGAACCAGGCGCTGGCATGGACTCCCCCCTTCCCTGCACGCTGGCGGGCGGACTTCCGGACGGATTCGGAGGCGGCGCTTTCTCAGAACTTCATAGAAGACACTCCCAGTTCCGAATCCGGCTCCAAGGCTCAATGCTGCTGGTTCGCTGAGGGCCGGGCGCATGTGCGTCCCGTGGAGAACCTGAAAGGAGCTGCAGAACTGGTCGTGTATCCGA
>JADLCA010000061.1 GCA_020847495.1 Candidatus Hydrogenedentota bacterium
ACTTCCCGTGTTCTCAATCGATTTCCTCTTCATCTGCGCCTATCTGCGAATCCTCTTCTATCTTCATCTTGCCCGTGTTTCGAATCTCCCACATTCAAATCTGTGCAAATCGGTGCAATCTGTGGACAACCTCTTCATCCTCGACTTTGGCTTCATCCCGAATCCGCGTTCCTCCATCCTGTTCATCCTGTAATCCTGTCCAAACTCTTCCACTTTGACCTTAGTAATCTGCGGACGACCTTCTTCATCGCAGTCTTTGGCTTCGCCACACCGCGTTTATCCCTGTCCTCCGCACTTCTGCATTCACAGGATTTGAAGACCATGGGCAGGGATGCCCATGCCACCTCGTCATTCTTCCTCCGCACGACACGCCCCGGTCCGATCTGCTATCGTACGTCGTTTGACGCGGCGGGGCCGTGAACTTCAACTGCATTGTATTCAGGACACCATAGACTGTGACGAAGAAGACTCTCGGCGAGGACGCGGCCAAACGCATCGGCCCTGCGGCCGCCCGCGTGATGGCCGACGCCATCGAAGAAGCCGGCGGCCGCGAAGTCTTTTTCGCGGGCACCATCGACGCCAAGGGCCTCATCATCAAGGCCCGCGTCTGGGCGCGCGGCACCGAAGGCGCCGTCCCCGCCGTCTTCGAGGGCCTCAACAAAGGAGACGTTGTCCTCCACAATCACCCCGGCGGCAACATCGCCCCCTCCGACGCAGATATCCAGCTCGCCTCCGTCTTCGGATTCAACGGCCACGGCGTCTACATCGTCGACAACGACGTGCGCCGCGTCTACGTCGTCGTCGAGCCCCTGCTCGACAAGGCCCGCACCCCGCTCGATGCCCATGAACTCACCGGTAGGCTGTCTCCCGGCAGCCGCCTCGCGCGGCTCCTGCCGCAGTTCGAGGTGCGCCCCCAGCAAGTCGCCATGATGGAAAGCGTGGCCCAGGCTTTTAACGAAGACGGCATCGCCGTGATCGAAGCCCCCACCGGCGTCGGCAAGACCGTCGCCTACCTGTTGCCCGCAGTGGTGTGGGCGGTTCGCAACCGCCAACGCGTCGTAATTTCCACCAAGACCATCACGCTCCAGGAACAGATCATTCACAAGGACATCCCCGTCATTCAGAAATGCCTGGGCTCCACTGTGAACGCGGTCCTCGTCAAGGGACGCGGCAACTACCTGTGCCAGCGCAAGCTCAACCGCGCCTTGTCCGAAGCATCCCTGTATGAAGACGAGGGCGAGCAGAGCCAACTCCGCGCCATCGCCGAATGGGCCGAGAAGACCGAAGATGGCAGTCTTTCGGACTTGCCCTTCGTGCCCGCGAAGAACCTGTGGTCGAACATCTGCTCAGAGTCCGACACCTGCCGCATCGCCCAGTGTCCCGACCCCAAGAAGTGCTTTCTAGGCAAGGCGCGCCGCGAAGTGGCTCGCGCGGACGTGCTGGTCGTCAACCATCACATGCTTTTCTCCGACCTAGCCATCAAACGCGAGATGGGTAGTTTCACGGCGCTCGCCGTGTTGCCCTCCTACAAGCGCGTCATCTTCGACGAAGCCCACAGCATCGAAGACTCCGCCACCGAATACTTTGGCGTCGACGTCACCCGCATCGGCGCGCTCGCGCTCATCGGACGCTTTGTCCGCAGCGAACGCAACCGCGAGCGCGGCCTCATTCCCTTTCTGATGGCCAAACTGCAGAAAGAGAAGTTCGGCCCTTCCGCGCGTGAATTGCTCGCCATGCTCGATGTTGCCGACAACCAGCTCCTTCCCGTGTTGGCCTCGGCGCGCGAGGCCCTCATCGTCGCGTTTGATGCGATCCGCAGCCTCACCGCAGAGCGCTGCGGCCAGGTCGGCCGCGACATCAAGTGGCGCCTCACGGCGGAGGTCCTCGAAGACGCCGCCCTGCGCGACATCCACTCCGTCTATGTTTTGCCCGCGGTGGAGGAGATTAGGAAGTGCGCCCAGATCGCCGACGGGCTCGCCAAACTCGTCCGCGAGATCCCCAAGCCTGAAGACGGCACCGAGTCGCCCTTCATGACCGAACTCCTCCAGCTGGAAGCCTACCGGGACCGCCTGATTCGCCTGGCCGCCACCTTCAGCGAAGGCACCAGCAGCGTCCTCGAACCCAACACCGTCCGTTGGATCGAGATTGACGCCGAAAACAAAAGCATCGTCCGCGTCGTCCGCTGCCCGCTCGAAGTCGGCCGCCCCATGGCTGACTGGGTCTACTCCAACCTCAAGTCCATCGTCATGACTTCGGCCACCCTGAGCGTGCAGCGCAACTTCGATTACCTCTTTTCCCGCATCGGACTCGACCGCGTTGAAGACCGCGAGCCCGGCCGCCTCGAACTCGATTCCCCCTTTGACTTCGAAAGTCAAGCTCTCCTGTGCATCCCCACCGACATTGCTGCCCCCGATGAGCGTGGCTTCCTCGAAGAATCCGTCGACCACATCCGCGAGATTCTCAGGACTACCAAAGGACATGCCTTCGTCCTGTTTACTTCCTTCTTTTCCCTGGATTTCGCATTCCGAAAGCTCGAAGGCGAACTCAAGACCCTGGGCATCACGCCTCTCAAGCAGGGCAGCGCCGCCCGCACCCAACTCCTGGACCGTTTCCGCGCGGACACCTCCAGCGTCCTCTTCGCCACCGACAGTTTCTGGGAGGGGGTAGACGTTGCCGGCGACGCGCTGCAATGCGTTATACTTCAAAAGCTTCCGTTCCGCGTCCCCACGGAACCCGTGCTGGAGGCGCGCGCGGAAGCTGTCGAGGCCGCGGGAGGCAACTCGTTCATGGACTTCACCGTCCCTCAGGCCACGATCAAGTTCCGGCAAGGGTTTGGGCGTCTCATCCGCCGCAGGACCGACCGCGGCGCGGTGATAGTTCTCGACAAGCGCATCGCCACAAAGCGTTATGGGCGCGTCTTTCTTGAGTCCTTGCCAGGCATAAAAGTGCTTAAAGGGACACGCCAGGGCGTCTACCTGGGATTGCGGAAGTTCTTCAAAGACCCTTCGCAAGATACGCAGTAAGTTTACGCAAGGAAGTTTTGACGTATGGATACACCTCTCTTCCCGGAATATGGCGACGGCGGCGACCTCATCGGGGCCCGCAGGATGCGCCGCGCCTTTCGATGGTGTATCACCTTTGCTGTGTTTTTCACTATCATGCTGTGGTTCAGCGAGCACTTCCTCCGCTTCGACCATGCCGAACGGCTCTACCTCTCCGCCTTGACCAAAGCCCCCGAATCCGGACGCAATCTATTGCGCCAAGCTGTCTTGCACGACCGTAAGAACAACGAGTATCCCTCGCCCAAGTACGTTGAAGCGCTTGCCGAACGCGAGGAAGAGGATCTCATCCTGCCCACCTACGATCAGGCATACAAGATAGATGTGGACAACCCATCGCTGGCACTGCGCTTTGGTTGCCGCCTCTTCCACGACGGCCAGGTCACCAGCGCCCGACAACGGTTCCGCGAAGCTGCGGAACTCGACCCCAGGAATCTGCTGCCCGTGTACCTCGAGGCCTCGGTCATCCCTTGGCTGGATGAAAACAATGAAGACCTCGACCCTGCAATGGGCCTGATTGCCCGCGCCAATAGCGCGCCAGGCAAGGTCCAGTTTCCCAGACCGCTGTGGTCGCCGGCACTTCCCGATTCAGGGTATCTGTATGCCCTCCTGCGCCGCCAGATCGTCGAGAACTGCAGTGAACCCTTGTTCCGCTTCACGTCTCTCGCGGTGGCCCGCGCGGAAATGGACATCACCGAGAACAAAACCGGCCGCTGGCCTGAACACCTGGATAGCCTCAAATCCATGGGAACCAATATCCTAAAAGGTTCACTCGACGATGAGGGGGGGGCTGCGAACCGCGTGGGGGGAGGGAGTGCCCAAGCCTATCTCGCCCTTGCCATCTGTACCAAGGTCGTTGAGCAGCAGCAACGTCTCGCCGAGAAAGCAGGCAACGGCTCCGACCCGAAACTCACGCAAGATGCTGTTGCGCTTGAGGAAGCGCTGGACCGGCTTGTTGCCTTCGAGGCAAGGCGGCAGGATACCATCGCCGCCGAACGGGACAAGTTCTCTCTGCCCATCCGGCTCGGTTTTGCCAGTCTTGGTGCGCTGATGCTCACCTACAGCATTATCTACATCATCTGCAAAATCTGCCGCGTCTCAAGCACCTCCCACAACGTAGCTCACAAGCGTCCCGGCAGGCTCGCGTTCGGGCTCTGGGCCGCCACCCTCCTGAGTCTGTTGCTCTTGATTTCACTAGCCCAAGCGGCCTCCATCGGCGCCATGCGTGGCGAAGCGCTTCTGTCAGGTCTCTGGTGGCTTTCCGTGGGTGGATTCACCATTTTTGGAATCGTCTATCCGCGTATTCTGCTCCCCCGCCCGAACGATGTGTTGAGCGCCCGCAGTTCCGGTTCAGCCTCAGGTACGCTGGAGCGAGACGCCCAAAAGAGCTACCGCCTCGCTTATCTTTCCCTCCTGCGGCGCTATATGGGCGTCATGTTTGGACTTGCCCTCCTGGCTCTCTGTGTTTGGACTGTCGCTTACCGTATTCTCAGCGGTGTTTACCCGTGGGAAGTCGAACTGCTGGCGGCCGCGCTTGAGAGTGAGGAAATTGAGCTGGTTCGCCAAATTGTCTCCTCATTTTCATGAACCGATCCCCTACAGTTCGTGGAATTTCGCACTCAAAACCCCGTGAGCCAGAGGGAGCAGCTTCTTCCGCTCCCGTGACCATTTCAGGGATGTCATTTGACAAAAACGCGGAATGGCGGCTATAATTTTCGAGAAGGTGCGCATTCTGCGAATTTGGACGCAGGGGTGTTTCAGTCCAACAAGCCAGGCTCGGGAGGTAATCTCACGTGAGTGACCGCGAACAAAAGGCATATACCACGTTTGAGGCAGCCAAGATCTGCCACGTCACACACCACAGCATCAAGAACTGGATCAAGCAGGGACTTATCAAGGCTTCGCGGACTCCAGGGGGGCACTACCGCATCCTGGAAGAGGATTTGGACAGTTTCCGTGAGCAGTACGACATGTTTCCGCGTGACAAGGCTTCGAGCAAGAAGCGGGTCATGATTGTTGACGACGACCCCGACGCGCTGAGTCTCATGGAGAAAATCCTGACCGATGAAGGATTTGAGCTGATCAAAGTGAGCAACGCCACGGAAGTCGGGCTTAAGGCTGCCCAGCTCTCGCCGGACCTCATCCTGCTCGACTTCCTGATGCCGGAGATCAACGGTTTTGAAGTTACAAAAGCCCTGCGGGAGAACGAATTGACGCGTTCGACCCCCATTATGGCGGTAACCTGTCTGTCCAAGGAGCAGGACATCGAGCGGATCTTCGCGTGTGGGGCGGACGAGTACCTGGCGAAGCCCTTCAAGGTTGACCAACTGCTGGAGAAGGTGCGAGAATTAATCGGTCGCGGCCGCATGGTTGAGTAGCGCCCAACCGAGGAAAACATGCCAGCAAGTGCTCCACGCCGAGGGATTGAGCGGAAGATCATCACCTCAATTCTCTGGGTGGCCATTATTCCCCTGTTGATCGCCACCTTGGTGGGACTGGTGATTGCCCGGGAGGGCCAAGGGGCATCCGTCGAGCAAACGCTTCTCACCGCTGCCCAGAAGACGACCAGTGGCTTGCGCATTGCGGCATTTTCGCAGCTTGATTTCACGAGCGGCCTGGCCTCGGACACCCGCATCATTGCCGCACTCACTCCTACCTCCCGTGGCAAGCCAAGTATCGTCGATTCGGGTGAGGCGGAGGACGTTTTCCGGGAATACCTGGTCCAGCGGGCGGGCCGGCATCCCGACGAGGCCTTCAGCACGGTACTGATTCTCTACGACGAGAATGGGAAAGTCGTTTTCACTTCCGGTAGGCCGCCTGCCTGGGTGAAAGAACACCCCGACTGGCGCACAGAAGTCAACGAATGCCGGTATGTGGACTTTTCGACGCTTCCCGAGTTGAAACGATACGTGGCGCAGACCGTTGCTCCGGTCTATTCACTCCGAAGCAAGCACAAGGGCAGTGAAGACAAGATCGGTTACGTGTCGGCCGTCATCGACGTTACTGTATTGCTCAAGTTCGCGCTCGGTTACGATCCCTACCGCGAAACACCCGCGGTGGCGGCTTCGGAATCCGACACCTACCAAGTAGCGTACAAGAACAGCCAGGGCGTCATGAAGGTTACCCGGCTGGACCCTCTCTTCGGGGCGGAGACGCCAATTCTCAGTGAGAGCGAAGTTCTCGACCCGCGAATTGCCGAGGTCCTTCTCTTTCCCAACGGGCCGAACAGCGGTACGGTCCGTCCGGCGCGTTTTGCCGCCACGGGTTCCATCAATGATTCCTTTGTCGCCTACGACCGCATTTTCGACCGGCACGAGATTTTCATCCTGGTGAGCCGGTCTGCCCGGGATGTGTACTCGATTATCTATATGGTGGGCGCGCTGGCGGTTGGCGGCAGCATGCTTCTCGTGGCGTTCCTGTGCCTGAACGCCTTCCGGAACGTCCACAACAACATTGTGCGTCCGGTGCTGCTGCTGAACGAGGGTGCCCAGATCATCGGCCAAGGCGATCTGGAACTCAAGCTGAAGATTGGCACCGGAGACGAAATTGAGGAGTTGGCCACGTCGTTCAACAAGATGGCGCTGGCGCTGAAAGGCAATATCCGGCAGCTCGAAGAGTCAGAAGAGAAGTACCGCAGCCTGGTCACGTCGATGCGCGACGGCATTTTCCAGACTGACCCTGAGGGTATCGTTGGGTTCATGAATCCCGCTGGAGCGGAGATTTTTGGATTCGGTCAGGTGTACGACGCGCTCGGCCGCAACATCCGCCAGATGTTCCTCGAGCCGACGGACTTGGCGCGCTTCAATGACGCGCTGGCGGAGGAGGGCTTTGTCGAGCGGTCGCGCGTGTGGATGAAGCGCCAGGACGGTCGCGCCATCTGCGTCGAACTATCCGGCAATCTGATGCATGACGACGAAGGCGAGGTGATTGGCGTGGAGGGCATTTTCCGCGACGTCACCAAGAGCGTTCGGCTGGAGCGGGAAGCCCGCGACCGCGCCGAGCGCCTGAGCGCGATCAACCAAATCGCCAACGTCATTAATTCGAGTCTCGAAGCGGGGCGCCTGTACGAGAGCCTCGTCGTGGAAGTCAAGAAGTTGATCGATTTCGACTACGCGGAGCTGGCCCTGTTGAAGGAAGGCGGCGATACATTTGAAGCGCGCCGGCTCTGGCCCGAGTTCGGGGGGACACAACCGCGCGAGTATGCGATTGGCGATGAGCGGAATTGCTCCTCCTGGGTCGCGGCGAAGCAGGAGTGCTTGTTGGTGGATGACTTGGGCGCGGGCGATGTGCCCTTCGGCGAGCAGTTTCCGCCGGGGACGAAGAGCTGTCTTTGCATCCCCCTCTACGCGACCGGCCGGATCATCGGTACGTTGAACCTTGGGTCCAATCGTTCCGAGTCATTCTCTCACCACGACGTGGAAGTGCTCGAGCAGATGGCCCCTCACGTCGCGGTGGCCATCCGCAACGCGCAACTCCTGGAACACCTTCAAGTCTCGCTGGAAGAAGTGACGCGGGCCCGTGAAAAGCTCCATGACGCGAACGAGGAGCTGAAGACCCTTGATGAAATGAAGACCAACCTGCTGTCCAACGTGTCGCACGAGCTGCGCACGCCGCTGGTGGCGGTCATGGGCTACACGGACATGATCTTCAACGGCAAGGTGGGTCCCGTAAACGACGTACAGCGGGACTACCTGGGGATCAGTCTGCGGAATATCGAGAAGCTCGTTACCCTTATCGAAAACCTGCTGGACTTTTCGCGGCTCCATCGAGGCGCTGAGACGCTTGTATTCAGCTCGTTTGATCTGGCGGAATGCGCGCGCCTGAGCATGCAGATCGTGCAGCCCGTGGCCGATGGCCGCGAGATTGAACTGGAGTTGCTCGCGCCTCCGGAGCATGTCCTCGTCGAAGGCGACAAGGGCAAGATGGGGCAGGTATTCAACAATCTGCTGTCCAATGCCGTCAAGTTCAATCAGAAGGGCGGAAAGGTCACTGTAGAGATCCAGCCGACAGATGCGAGCGTGGAGGTGAGCGTCCGCGACACCGGCATCGGAATCCCCCCGGAAGCCTTGGACAAAGTATTCACGCGGTTCTATCAATACGATAGTTCGTCGACGCGCAAATACGGGGGCACCGGGATCGGGCTGTCGATCGCGCAGGATATTGCCCGTCTTCACGGCACGCGCATAACGGTCAGCAGCGAAGTGGGCAAGGGCAGCACGTTCCGCTTTTCGCTTCCGCTGCGCGAGCCGAAGCGGAAGGAGACCGCCGACGGTGTGTCCGATGATGTCACGCCGCCAGGTACCCGTTTGCTGATCGAGCTGGTCACCCACGACCGTGCGCTGAGCATGCAGATTCGCACGCTCCTCATGGCGGAGGGGATGGACGTCATTCACGCGTTGAGCGCGGGGCACGCTGTCGCATTGGCGCACCGGCACAGCCCGGACTGCATCATTGTCGACCTGGAGGCGGCCGATACCGGGAACGAGATCCTTGATACATTGCTCGCGGATAAGGCGTCCGGCGATCTCCCCATCATTATGCTGACCAGCGATGAAGAGCTTTACGGGCGGTACCGGTCCCTGGTCGCGTTTCGCATCAAGCGCAACTTCCGCAAGAGTGCCCTGCTCAGCGCTATTCACTACGCGGTCGGGCAGACGGTGGGCGTCGCGGAATCGCCCGGGCATCGTATCTTGTGCGTGGATGATGACGCGGAGATCCTGACATTCATGGTCCGGTGCCTGGAGTCCGATGGATACGACGTGGCCCAGTGCGCCACCGGCGAAGAGGCGCTCGCCTTGCTGACGCGCCACGAATTCGGATTGGTGCTCCTGGATATCGCGATGCCGGGCATCGACGGTTGGGAAACGTGCCGCCGCATCAAGACGGATCCCGGATTGGCGGGCGTCAAGGTCTACATGGTGACTGCGAAACCCATCGAGAGTTCTTCTCCCCGCTTTCGGGAGTCCGGCGCGGACGGTTATCTCTTGAAACCGTTCCATGCGGAAGATCTGCTCGAACTGGTCCAGGGATTGCCCATTCTCAAGGTTACGAAAGAGGCGTAAACGTGAACGAGCCCGGCCATTTGGCCCTTGCGGGACGCCCCTTCCGGACCATCCTGCGTTACAACCGGCGCTACTGGAAAGCCTATCTCGCAGGCACGGCGCTGGCAGTGCTCTTCTCGTCCATCAATCTGGCCATGCCGCTCATCATGCGCGTGGCCGTCAATGAGTTCACCGCAAATGGCATGACCATGGGCCGCCTGTGGCTCTTCTTCTCTCTGTTGATCACTTTCGCGGTAGCCGTTGGCGTTGCGCGGTATTTGCAGCGAATGCTGATGATCCGCGCGTCGCGCCGCTTCGAATACGACTTGCGAAACGACTATTTCAAGAAGATCCAGTCCCTATCCCGGGACTTCTTTCACAGCACGCAGACCGGCGAGATCATGGCACGGGCCTCGAATGACCTGAACTATGTCCGGGACTTCATCGGCCCCGGCATCATGGGCACGGTGGACATGTTGCGCTTGCCGTTCACCCTCGCGGTGATGGTCTATTTCAGCGTTCGTCTGACGCTGATATCCCTGATGCCCTTACCCTTCGTGTCGCTCCTGGTCTACGGCTTCGTCATGTACATGTACCGGCAATCCAAGCGGGTGCAGGATCAGTACGGCGTGGTGACATCCCGCGTGCAGGAAAGCCTGGCCGGCGCGCGCGTGGTCCAGGCCTACGGGGCGGCCGAGCATGAGCTGCGCGATTTCCGCAAGGAATCCGAGTCCTACATGCGCGAGAGCATGCGCCTGGCCCTGGTCATCTCGTTCGCATGGCCGTGCATCGGGTTGCTGGTCGGGGCGACCATTCTGCTGGTCCTGTGGCAAGGCGGCTTAATGGTCATCGATGAGAGCACGGTGCGGCGTGTGGTGCTGGACGGCAGCACACTCGCCGTGCGCGCGGTCCCCTTCACTTTGGGAGACCTCACCGCATTCCTATGGTGCATGTTCTTATTGGCATGGCCTCTGGCTGACTTCGGCTGGGTGTTGACCCTGTATCAACGAGGGGCCGTCGGCATGAACAGGCTCTCCGAGTTCCTCGTGAAGTCGCCGTCTGTCCGAGATGGCGCGCACACGAACTACTCGGTGGACTCGCTGAAGGGAACGCTCTCCTTCGAGAAAGCCTCTTTCGCGTACGGGGGGCGCGAGGTCCTTCACGAGATTTCATTCGATGTTGCGTGCGGTCAAACGCTCGCGATTGTGGGCCCCACCGGAGCCGGGAAGTCGACCATTGTGTCGCTGCTCACGCGCGAATATGACCCGGTGAGCGGCGCAGTGCGGGTAGATGGAATGGACGCACAGACGATTCCCCTGGCCGTGTTGCGCGGGGCCATGGGCTACGTACCGCAGGATACGTTTCTCTTCTCCGATACCATTCGCGCCAATCTCTGCATGGGCAGACCTGGGGCGAGCGATGACGAGTTGGACCGCGC
>JADLCA010000062.1 GCA_020847495.1 Candidatus Hydrogenedentota bacterium
CCGCCGTCATCTCCTGCGTTACCAACAATTGCTGCCGCCAGGAACCGTTGACACACGAGGAAGTCTTGAAGGTTGCACGCCGTGCCTCGGATCGGCTCTGCACAGTACTCAGGCGCGTGTTGTGCGGCGAGAACGAACTTGGCCTGGCCTGATCGCGGCGGTGAGTCTACTCGCCTTCTCCGAATACCTGTGCCGAGAACCGGTACAGCCGCGCCTGGGGGTCGCGCCAAGTCCCGTCCGGGTACCCGGCTTTCATGCAAACGGCTCTCAAAAACTGATCCACGCTCCAGTGCTGTTCGGTGGCTACCTGCGGCAGCAGCAGCCCGCCGCGCTCGGGTGGCCGCTCGATGAAGAGCCCATCACGCCCGATGACGATCTCCGACACGTCTTCCACACGTTTGAATGGAGATTCCGGAGTATCGCCCGGCGTGAGCGCGGAGACTTCGATTGTTAGCTCCGGCAACTCATCCGGCCGGACCGGCTCAAAGCGCGGATCACGGCTTGAAGCGTTGATTGCATTGTCCCGCACGCTCTCCGCGAGCGGCTGACGTCCCACCGTGTGCCCGATGCACCCCCGCAACTCCCCCCCCGTGCGCAGAGTTACGAACGCCCCGTGGGACGCGCGCAGGGTTTCCGTCAGAGGATAGGGCTTGAGATTCAACCGTTCCCCGCGCAGCACCCATGCCTCGAGCGAATCGCGGGCAATTCGCAGCAGTGTCCGCTCCTCATCCGCTGTCAAGTAGTCTTCACTGCGATCCAGCACGCGCTTCCTCCTTTTCGGCGGCGGGCGGGTTCCCGCCGTCCGCGGCCTGGCTGGAAGGTTCCGCAGGCACGAGCGGCGATACAGGCTCCGCGGGCACAAGCGGGGAGGCCGGTTCCTCCGGAACAGGCGCCGTTACCGGAACGGGCGCCGCGGCCGGCGTCTGCACGGGTTCGGGAATGGGGCGCGTACCGTCGATGTAGGCAATCGACGCATAGCTCACCGACGCGCTTGGATTGCCTGTCTTCCGGGCCGACACGTCATACCCCGTCAGGATTCCCGCGGAGGTCCGCGGCAGTAGCCGCAACGCAATCAGGATGGGCAGTTTCCCCGTAATAGGGTTGCCCGTCTCCGACAAGTACGTCTTGAACTCAGTGTAACGGCGCGCTTCGATGATATCGAATGCCTGCATATCGAGTTCTGCGATGTTCCTCACGATGTCGCTTCGGAACGGCGTGAAATCGTACGAGGCCCCGTACCGGGTGAACTCCGAGCAGACCACCAGAAGCGTACGGTCATCGATTACGGGCTTCAGCGCCTGTGCGATATCCTTGATCGCTTCCTCATCCAGGGCCGTGTTTGGCTTCCCGTCCACGATGTGCAGGTTGCGCTCCAGGTCGCCCACCACGATCGGCACCAGTTTGAACGTGCCCAACTGCACCTGAAGAAACGGCAGCACCACCTCCGCCGCGAACTCGCGCTCGTGCAGCGGGCTGCGGTTCACCTCAGGATTCGTGTAGGCCGACATTCGATAGACCACCGACCGCGTCTGGATCAACGATGACATGGTCGCTCGCCGGATGGCAGGACCGTCCAGCTCGATGTCGCCCAGCGGCGTCCGGTAATACTGGACCGCCGGAATCGAGCATCCCCGAAACTCGGTAAACAGGGCCGGTGCTAGAAGAACTACCCGGTCGTATTGACCCCGGCGCAGCGGCTTTACCGCACCTGCAACGATGGACCCGCATGCCTTCAGACTGGAGTGGGGGACGATGCAGGCCACCACCGGCCCAGGAAGTTCGATGGGCTCGACCTCACTTATGTATTGATCGATCGCCGCGCGCAACGCGTCTGCCTGAGGTGGATACAACAACCCGGCACCCGCCGGCCGGCGAATCCGGTCAAACTGATCGGCTCCAAGAAGTAGGGGAACCGTGACGGCCAGCACGGCAAACCAGTAGTTTTTCATGAACGGGACTCCTTCTGTGGATCAGAATAGCACAAGCCCCGTGGGGCGGTCAGTTTCCTCGCCCGCCGCAGCCTCCCTTCCGGGAAATCCTCTTCTGCGTTGGCGGCTGAAGTCTTGCTTGGGGTACAATTAATGTCGTTCTAACGGCATTGGCTTGAATGGAGCGGGAACCTCGATATGGGGTACGGCGCTAATGCCCGTGTTTCCATGGCCTTGAAGCTGATGCCGGGGACACATGAACTTGTGCGTCTATTCGCGCGCCTGCCACTTCGGCGCGCATGGGATGAGCCGGGGGGTATTCGCATGGCTGGTCTGAGAAGCGTCTGCGCATGGTGCAAGGTGGAGTTGGCGGGTAGCGTGGATACGGACGAGGACTCCTGCCCTATCACGCACGGTGTGTGCCTGCCTTGCGCCCAGCGCATGCTGGCCGATGTGGCGGAACCGCTGCGCGACTTCCTGGACCGGCTCGGGGTCCCGGTTCTTCTTATAGACTCATCACCTGAAGTGCGTGCCGCCAATGCCCTCGCGCGCGAAATCCTGGGAAAAGACGTCTCGGAAATCGAGGGCCGCAGACCCGGCGACGTCATCGAATGCCTCCATGCCTATGAGCCCGGGGGATGCGGCCATCAGGTTCACTGCAAGAGTTGCACCATCCGGCGGGCCGTCCTCGATACCTACGAATCAGGCAAGAGTCTCATTCGCATCCGTGCCTTGCCCGACATTCAGTCTCCCGACGACGGCAGCAAACGCATGTGCATTGAGATTTCCACCGAGAAAGTGGGAGACGTGGTCTTGCTGCGAGTCCACGAGTTCTGCGAAGCCGGCGACACTCCGCCCGGGCTGTAGCCCCTTCCGCAACACCCTCCCAGACAGCTCGCACTTCCCCAGTCGCCTGCGGTAAGCTTGGGTCCACGAGGGAGGATTCGTCCATGCCCGCATACCCGCCATCAGCCTTGTCCCGGCGTCAGATGCTTGGCCTCATCGCGCGCGGTGCAGTCGCTTGCACTCTGCTTCCCGCGCATGTTCGCGCTGCGTCCCCGCGCAAGCCCAATGTCATCGTCGTATACACCGACGACCAAGGCTCCATGGACATGGGCGCCTATGGCTCCTCGGACCTCGCTACCCCAAACATGGACGCCCTCGCAGCGCGCGGCGTGCGCTTCACCCAGTTCTACGCGCCCGCGCCCGTCTGTTCTCCTTCCCGGGCCGGGCTTCTCACGGGCCGCTATCCACTGGCAGCGGGCGTGCCTGGTAACGTGTCCTCCACGCCGGGAGACCCCGGCATGCCCGGCGAACAGTTGACCATGGCGGAGGTATTCAAGCGGGCAGGTTACGCCACCGCCCACATCGGCAAATGGCACCTTGGCTTTTCGCAAGACACCATGCCCAACGCACAGGGATTCGACCATTCGTTTGGACACATGGGCGGTTGCATCGACAGCTACTCGCATTTCTTCTACTGGTCCGGTCCAAACCGCCACGACCTGTACCGAAACGGGCAGGAAGTCCACTGCGACGGCGAGTTCTTCCAGGACCTCATGCTGCGCGAGGCGGAACAGTTCATGGCAGAGCACCGCGATACGCCCTTCTTCATGTACTTCGCATTTAACGCGCCGCATTATCCCTATCAGGGTTACGAGCGCTGGCTGCAATACTACCGCGACCAGGGCATGACGTCTCCGCGCGGCCTCTATGCAGCGTTCCTCTCCACGCAGGACGAACACCTCGGCCAACTGCTCGCCTTGGTGGAACGCCTTGGCCTGACAGGCGACACCATTGTCGTGCTCCAGGCCGACAACGGGCATTCCACCGAGGAGCGCGCGCATTTCGGCGGAGGCAGCGCGGGCCCGTTTCGCGGCGCCAAATTCAGCCTGCTCGAAGGTGGCATCCGTGTACCTTCCATCGTCTCCTGGCCTGGACGCCTACCCGAAGGTGCGGTGCGCAATCAACTGGCCCACGGCTGTGACTGGCTGCCCACGTTGGCATCCATGTGCGGAATCGAAGAAGTGCCGGAGAACCTCGACGGTCGAAGCCTCGCCGACGTGCTCCAATCCGAATCCGCGATGTCTCCTCACGAGAATCTCATTTGGCACGTCAAGGATGGCGGCCCCTCCCCGCAGTGGGCTGTGCGCGAAGGCGACTGGAAACTCATCGTCAACACGCGTGACACATCCGACGGCCGGAACATCACGAGCATTGAAGGCCCATTCCTCGTCAATCTTGCCGATGACCCCGGCGAAACCACCAACCTCGCGGAGAAACACCCCGAAATCGTTGCGCGGCTTACCACGACCCATGAGGACTGGTTTGCGCGGCAGTGAAAGCCCGTTGTCACGCCATTCTCATTGAGTTGTAATCGTCGCTTTCGCCAGCTCGAAACCCTGCGAAGCGATTTGGAATACCGTTTCGCCATGCCACAGAACGTAGCGCTGTCCCGCCGCGCTCGGAGAGCGAGGCGGCACCAGATGACCGCCCATCGCTTACTCATGTGCGGCCGTCTTCGTCTCTTCAGTACTGCCTCGCTCTCCGAGCGCGGCAGCACAAGACTGCGGGCGCACCCAAGCTCCCAGCCACTTCTCCCACTTTCAGTCTCAGCACCACTGGGAGCGCCGGCATCCCTGCCGGCTTCTTAAAGAGCCG
>JADLCA010000063.1 GCA_020847495.1 Candidatus Hydrogenedentota bacterium
CGTGTGTTCCCCTGCCCGTGGGGAATGAGCATGACAGTCCAACGCTTCATGCAGATAATGCTCCGAGCTACACACGGTGAGTGGGACTTACACCGCGTGTGGTTCCGGGAGAAACTCCCCTCCGCTGATATATCTTCCGTCCGCTGACGATATATCCCCGCACATGAGTTCGGGGTTCCCCGTTGAATCGGCGTTACTATAGCATGCGGGGTGGGAGAAGTCAACCAAGAACAAGGCCAATAGTGCGCAAAATACTCAATATATTGGGGTTAAGAAATTAGTTCTCCACCATATGATGGGGTGGCCGGAGCACTGCCGATTGCAGGGGATTGTTCTATGCGTTGCGGACGTCCGCCTGTTTCCTCGACCCGGTGCCCGTAGAGGGTTTGCGATTTGAGGCAACGGGTTTAGCAATCTTGACAAACAATTCGATGAAGTCCTCGGGCTTCTTCCCGGCACGCTTCTTCCGGTTAAAGACGGCCACAAGGTCGTTATAGTCTTCTTGGTGCTTACTATCTTCAAGGTATAAATCATACAGTGGCTCCGTGAGCACCTCGCCATCCCTGTGGCGGGGACAGCCCACGTCCTTGTGCAGCACGAATCCCCGGAACTTGCCGTCCCGGGTTTCCTGCAGTTTGAAGGGATACAGGCGGCACAGGATGGGCCGGGCCTCGTAGATGCCGCAGTACCGCGTCTTCTTGTCGAGGAAGTGGCACCCTTTCTCGTCGCGGCGCAGGGCCATGATGTAACGCCCGTCCTCGCACTCGAGCCAAGTGGGGTCGCTCTTCGCGACCTCGCTGATCTCGTCCGGAGTCAGGAACTCCAGGAATTCATACGGATTCGCGCCCGTGTGCTTGACGATGCGCACGATGTCCCACGGCGTTGGCAGACACACGACTTCCGTGCAGCAATGGTTGCAGTGATGGCATTTGAATTGAACGATGTCTTTACCCATGGCGCGATACCTTACCTGACGAGAGACGCGCGTGCAAGCATTCGCTATTGGTGTGCCGGGCAAGCGCGAAATGGCGCGAGGTCAAACGCTGAAGCCGTTCGGAAGTGAAGAGCTGACCACGGGGACACGGGGTACACGGGGGATGCAACGGCCAAGTCCGAAGCGATAGGCCGCGCGGCCGGATGGAGCGGTCTGATGGGTACCGATGTGCTGCACTGGCGCCCTCGCCTGTGTCTTGGTTGGTACAATCGCCATGCCGCAGGCAAGCCTGCTCAGTCAAAGCAGAGGCAAGCCTCCGCGCTCCGTGAGCGGCAGCAGTTACCGGTGTGGGACCGCCGCCCTCGGCGGTCATCGGGGGAAAAAAGCAGCCCCGCAAGATCTTGGGAAAACGACCGGCGGGGGCGCCGGTCCCACACCCAATACACGGCTTCGCCCGTATCGATGCCTATCCCGGATTTCACACACACACCGCTGATCATTCAATCCCAGTTGATTCAGCAGTTTGCAGGACCCTGGCCCGTCCACCTTGCTTACAAGATGTGCGTGTGAGAAATCCTCTCGAACTAGTCTTTGGACCTTTGCCAGAGCATATCGCACTGCCCGCTACGCGGGGGGCGATGAGATATGCGGACTATGACCCTCACCAACGGACTCGGTTCCTCACTTCCCCGTGTCCCCGTGGTTGGACCTGTAATACCTGCGCGAAATAGGGGACAGACCCCGTGTTTCGCTCCGCAAAGCCTGCGCGAAAGAGGGGGTCAGTCCCGTTCAACTGCCAGGTTTCGGAGGAATGGTCAACTTCGTGGCCTGATCATTGTTGTGCTTTGTGGTGCATTGAGCAGATCTTTCACCCGCTCCGCGAGGTACGGTACGACCTCGTCTTCAAACCATGGATTGCGTTTAAGCCAGAGCGTGTTTCGGGGCGACGGGTGCGGCATGGGGACGTACTCCGGCAGATACTCGCGCCATGCCCGAACCGTCCCGGTGAGGGACGCCTTCGCGCGCGAACCCAGGTAATGGCGCTGGGCGTGCGCTCCGGCGAGAATCGTCAGTTCGATGTGCGGCAGCTTCGCGAGCAGGCGGGGCAGCCAATGCCGCGCGCATTCAGGCCGCGGCGGCAAATCGCCCCCGCGCGGGTCCCGCCCGGGATAGCAGTAGCCCATGGGAATGATCGCGATGCGCGTTTCGTCGTAAAAGATGTCGCGATCCACGGCCATCCACGCGCGCAGGCGATCGCCGCTGGGGTCGTTCCAGGGGATTCCAGTTTCATGGACGCGTGTGCCCGGCGCCTGGCCCACGATGAGGATGCGCGCGCGCGCCGCCGCGCGCAGCACGGGCCTTGGTCCCTGCGGCAACACACTCTCGCAGATGCGGCATGCGCGCACTTCGGCGAGAAGCGATTCCAGCGTTTCGCTGCGACGCGTCATAGCAGGTCAGGAAGCCGGCTGATACTTGGGGTACGACCTCAGCGTGCTCGTGATCGTCGCTTCCAACGGGAATTGCAGCCCCCGCACGAGGGTCAGGCCCCCGCGTACTTGCGCGGTGACATTTCCCTCGATGGGCCACCCGGTAGGCTCCTCGATTTGGATTGCGCCCGTGCCTTCCCCCGACAACTCCACGCGGCTGCTCTTCGGCTCGGCGCCGGCGTCCTCCGTCTCATCACTGATCAGCGCAAGTGTGAATTGCGTCTTGGTGTCCACCGTCAGCACGCCTTCGGCGCGCGCACGCAACGTGTAGGTGCGTTCCGCCTCCAGCGGAAACGGCAAGTCCGCGCGCGTCAATGTTTCCTGCCAGATGTCGCCGGGATTCAACTTCTTGCCCGGCCCCTGCGTGAACACGTTCTGCAGGATGGCGCGCGTGCCTTCGTCGCCATAGGCTTTCAGCACGCGCTCGCGCATCTCTTCACGCGAGAGGTGTGCGGGGATCGTCATCGCATCCGCGATCTTGGCGGCAATCGCATCCGCGCCTGTCACACTTGCCACAACTCCTGAGTGATTCACCACGACGGTAAACGTCTCGCCTTTGAGAGCGTCCAGACTCTGCTGTATCGCCACGATGCCAAAGGGGTCTTGCAACGCTTCGGGTTTCGGTACATTGGGCAATCCCTGGATCCCGTCAAAGAGTCCCCCCAAGCCTTTCGCCTCGAAATGCACCGATTCATAAGTCACATCGAGCGTGACCGCGCCTTCGTTGTCGATCGACTTGGGCATCATGGAGTACGTCAGGTCTTTGACGGTCTCAATCGCCATGTCCAGTGCGACCACCTTGACCTTCATGGAGACCCGGTCGGACGTTTCGACCATACGGGGTCCGTTCAGTCCGGGTTCAAAGACCAGCTTTCCCCTGTCCGGATTGCAGCCGCAGCAGGTGAGCGCAGCCAAGAGCAGGGCAAACGGTATGAAGCGCATACAGGGAGTCTTCATGGGGCGATTCCTAACAGTGATTCCAGCGAGGCCAATGCGTTGGCGCTACGCACCGATTCGTCCGTGAGCAGCCAGTCTTCGCTGGGGACGATCTGCATTTGATGCTCTCTGGAGCGTGCCAGAAGCGCGCGGCCATCGGATGTGAAGGCGACGGGAGTCCGGCATTGTTCAACCCGCAGCAGTGGGCGCCCATCCTCTATCGCGAAAATCATGGCGTGACTGTCATTCAGACCCACGAAGCGGCGGCCGTCCGGGTGCACGGCGATCCGGTTGATCTGGTAGCGCCGCACGCGGTACAGCTCCCGCTGCGTGTCGAGGTCCCACAACACGGGCTCTTGGGAAGTTCCCAGCAGCAGCATCGTGTGGCTGTTGGGAACGGGAATGGCCTGGAGCGGCCACCCCAACGCCTTTACGACAGGCTCCAGGAGCGAGCCGTCCTCCGCGCTGTAGAAAGTCACGGTGCGTTCATCGGTGCCCGGTCTCCCCCAGGATCCCGCCATGATGTACTCGCCATCCGGGGTGAAGGCCAGCAGAGTGGTCTTCTTGATGGGGTCCTGCAATTCGAACAGTTTGGTTCCGGTTTCCGCATCCACAATGCGCGAATGGTGGATACCGCGATTCACTGAGCTGTCTTCGCCGAAGCCCACGGCCACGCGTTTGCCATCGGGAGAGGCCGCGATGGAAAAGACCGGCTCAGGTTTCTCTGCGGAAGCAGTCCACAGCGGTTCATCGCGCCCTTCGCGCCAGGCCTTCGCGGTCCCATCGCTGGACGCCGTGTAAAGGGTCTGGCCATCCGGGCTGAACGTCACCCGGGTGACCACGTTTTGGTGTGCTTTCCACTCCTTCTTAAGCGCGAAGTCCGGCACCGACCAGAGCCGCACCATGCCCGTGTCGTCGCCTCCCGCGAGCCGCGTCACGCCGGAGTCGTATTCGTAGGGCAAGTCGGGCCAGGTTCCCAAGTGGATCTTCAATTCCGACGAGTCGCCATGGTTCTTCGGCAGGGGCAAGGAAACCCGCAAGCGGTCCTGCCTCGCGTCCCAGAACCGGAGCACCGCTTCCGCCCCGTAAGTCACTGCGCAGGAACCATTTGGACTGAATGAGAACGATTCAACTTCACGTGAATCAGCCACGCAAGTCACCAGAAGTCCGCCCGTGTCCGTGTCCCATGTGGACAGACGGTCAAGCCAGGCGACGGCTACCGTGCGTCCGTCATTCGTGATATCCAGGTTACGCAGTCCTCCGAGTTGTGCGTCAATGCGCTGGACCCTTTGCGGAGGAGACACCTGCCACACCTCAATCGCACCATCCGCCGCCACAAGAGCGACCCGTTCCGCAGCCCGTGCCCAGGCGACCCGGTCCCTCACATTGGGAGCGACTTCGGCTGTTGCCCCGGTCTCCGTGTCCAAAACGAGGACCCGGTCATCCGTGCACACGAGACGGCGGCCATCCTTGAGAAAACCGAGGACCATGCCGTACGGCGGCACGTGCATGGCCCCCCAGAACGAAATATCGTTAGGCGGTTCCGCAGCCGGATGAAGTGGAAATTGTCCGATCTGACGGCCTGTGGACACCTCCCATACGCGGACCTCCCGGGTCTTCTTGTCCGGTCCAATGCGGTAGCCTGCCGCGATCCGTTCGTCAGGAGACAAGACCAGAGAGCACAGCCAACCCGATTCGACAGCATAACGCGCGCGCACTTCATTCTTGGCGTAATCGAAGAGAACCACCTTCTGGTCGTTTTCGCCCAGCGTCAGCACTTGCGAGTCCTTCGTGAAATTGTTGCACCACGGCCAGCCCAGGAAACGGTCCACTTCGCTTATGTAGATCATGTCTCCTTTTGCGATGTCGAAAACTGTCTTTACTCCCCCGAAATCGTGGGCAGACAGAACGTAGCGGCCGTCCTGGCTGAAGATGGCGCGCATGGGCATGCCGGTCATGCCACGCTTGGGATCGTCGGGGAACATGTACAGCGCGGGATCGCTGTCCCGCAGCAGACGTCCCCACTCCCATGCGCGGTGGTGTTCGGGAAGGCGCTGGAGGATCTCCGTCGCCTTCCACGCGTTCTTCTGTTCGATGTTGGACTTGGCCTCCACCAAGGCGGACGCGTAGTACTCCCACTCCAACTGCCGGTTGGCTTCCTGCGCGGCGATCCGCTGTTCGCGCTCCGCCTCGCGGGCCTGGTAGAGGTGCACGTTGTAGTAGACACCGACGGCCAGCAGCACGATGATGGCGATACCGGCCATTGTCAGCACGCCGCGGTGTTGCCGCGCGAAGCGTTTCAGATGCTCCGAGAACCGGTACCGGTACGCCTGCACCAACGCCCCGGACAAGTACCGCTGGACCTCTTCCGCCAGTTCTTTCGCCGTTTGGTAGCGCTGCCGCGCATCTTTCTGCATGGCCCGCGCGCAAATGGCGACGATCTCCGGCGGCGCTTCTTCTTCGCGCGCGTGGATCGCGACCGGCGTGTCCTTGACGACTTTGCTCAGAATCTCCCGGGGAGTGTCTCCCGTGAAGGGCGGATCGCCGGTGAGGAGTTGATACAGAATCGCGCCGAGCGAATAGACGTCGCTGCGCTCGTCGATGGCATCGACCTCGCCCCGTGCCTGTTCAGGCGGCATGTAGTGGGGGGTTCCCACCACTTGGCCGTATTGGGTTTCCTCCAGTTCGGACAACGGTTCACTGCGGCCTTGCGCCAGCACGGAGGCGAGCGGTTCGGCGTGAATGTCGGGCTGGTTTTTCGATTTGGCAAGACCCCAGTCGATGACAACCGTCTCGCCGAACTCCCCAATCATAACGTTGCTGGGCTTGAGGTCACGATGGAGCACACCACGCGAATGCGCGTAGGCGACCGCCTGACACAGATTGATGAAGTGCTGTAGCAGCTCGAGGCGTCCCCCCAGCGAGCCGGCATCATCGAAGGCCTTGTTCAGGGTTTTGCCGCGTACCAGCTTCATGGTATAGTACACTGAACCGTCGGCCCGGTGGCCCAATTCATACACGGGCACGATGGAGGGGTGTTCCAGGCGCCCCGTGATGCGAGCCTCCTGCAGGAAACGCGCTGTGATTTGCAGTGCCTGATGGATGGGCGTCGGGGTGGGTATCGCGGGTTTCCGCTTTGGCGGCAGGAGTTCCTTCAAGGCGATTTCGCGGTCCATGTGCAGGTCATGCACCAGAAAGACCCGGCCCATGCCGCCGCGAGCAAACTCCGAGATGTGCGAGTACCGGCCCGGAGTCTCCGGCACGCCGGGCATGTCGCCGAGTTCGATCCGCTCCGTGGTCCGTGGAGATACGCCGAACCCGCGCTCGTCGCGCGTGATGAGAATCGAGTTCGTGAAGGTTCGCTGGAGCTGATCCTCTCCCCCAAAAGTCTCCAGTGCCGCGACCACATTTCCCAAGTGCGCTTCGACCGTCCGTTCGACCAGAGCCCCGATTAGGGCGCGGCCCTCCTCAGACAGAAGTCCGGCCTCCACCAAACGATCGGCGAGTTCCCGGGAGGGGTCCAAGGCCCAAGCCGTGGCCACTTCGACCAGACGCGTTGGGGAAATGTGGAACAACTGCACGGCGAGTACTGCGAAAAGCAGATTTCGATCGCGTTGTCCGGGCTGCAGCTCCATGGCGTGATTATCGCCATTTGCCACCCCGGCGCGCAATGCCTTGGCCGCAGGGAATCGGGCGGATCGGACTGATCGGACCGATCGGTCTGGTTCCCTTGAAACCCGTTCCTCCTGATAGTACTATCCACGCGTAAGACTTCCTGAGAACAATCATGGAAACCACCCGCAGTTTAATGTCGTTGGACGGAACGTGGCGTCTCGTGCTCGATCCCGAGGATGCTGGCAAGCGTCTTCATTGGGAGACTGGCATTCCGGCTGACGGTCTCGACGTCGAGGTTCCCAGCGTTTGGGATCGGTGGGTCCCGGATTACGACGGGGTAGGGTGGTATTTCCGCGAATTCGATTTGGATGGAGCCTGGGCCAGCCACCACACCAGCCTCTGTTTTGAAGCCGCCGATTACTTCGCTGAAGTCTGGCTCAACGGCACCTTCCTTGGCGAACACGAGGGCGGGTACACGCCCTTCACCTTCGACGCAAGCACCTCGATCCGTACGGGAACGAACGTATTGGCGGTCCGCGTTGTTGATCCGCACGCCCCGGTGGGCTACTCGAACTTCAAACCTAAACAGATTCCGTGCTCCAAAGAAGAAGGCTACTTCTCCTTCGCGGGTCTTTGGGGAAGCGTGTCCTTGCTGGGGCGGCACCCGGCCCACATCACGGTCGTGTTCGTCCAGCCGGATATCCGGCGCAAGCGTATCACCACGACAGTGACCACCTCGCAGCCCGGTGTGGTTCGTCTGCGGATCGCGGGAACGCCTAACGCAATCGAAGGAGCACCCGGCCGTCTTGCCCTGGACTTTCCCGGTCACGAACTCTGGTCGCCGGACAAGCCTCACCTCTACACGCTGTAGTGCGATCTGGTAATCGATGGCGAGGTGACCGACGCGTGCAGCGTCCGCTTTGGTATGCGCGATTTTACGGTCAAGGAGAATCGCTTTCACCTTAACAACAAGCCGATCATCGTCAAGGGCGTGCTGCATCAGCCCGACTACGCGCGTTCGCTGGCGGCGCCCGAAACCCCGGACCTGGCGCGTCGCGAACTGGAACTGGCGAAGCAAGCAGGCTTCAATCTGATCCGGCTGCATATCAAGACCGCGCCACGCATCACGCTGGACCTTGCCGACGAGCTGGGTCTTCTGGTGTATGAGGAGCCGCCCATCGGTTGGATTCAGAACTCGCCCTGGATGAAGGAGCGGTGCGAGCGCGAAGTGCGCGAGATGATCCTGCGCGACCGCAACCACGCCTCGGTGGTGATTTGGGGCATGTTGAACGAATCCGGCAATGCGGACTACGTCGTGAACGGCGGGGCGCAGACGCTCAAGGCTGGTCTCTGCCGGCTGGCACGGGAACTGGACCCCAGCCGCCTCATCATCGACGACTCGGGCGGCGTGAACTCTACCCGCGAGCCGGCGCGTTTCATGCGCCCGTATCACGATGCCCTCGAGGTCTACGACGACCTGCACATCTACCAGCGGGCGCCCGTCGATCGCGAGATCTCGCTTTACTACGAGCACAGCGGCGATCCAAACGCCCTCTTCTTCCTGTCCGAATTCGGTTTCGGGGGCATGGAAGACCTGGCGGACGTGCTCGCGCAGTACGGCCTGGATGCAAACCAGGCGAAGGATGCGCGATTCCTGCGCGAGTTGTTTGAAGCCTTTCAGCCGGGCTTCGCGGGGCGGAGTCTCGACCGGATCTTTGGGGACTTCGCGGGATTCACCGCCGCGGCACGTGAACTTCAGTGCGACGCCATCAAGCACCAAGTCGAAGCGATTCGCCTTAACGCCAAACTGGGAGGTTATTGCCTGACCCAGTTGTGCGATGCGGGCCATGAGTTCTGCGCGGGGGTGCTCGATCGCTGGCGCCGCCCCAAGCCGGTGTTTAACACTCTCAAAGCGGTTCAGGCGCCGATGCTTCCCGTCATCCAAGCCGCCAAGACGAATCTGGTGCCGCGCGAGGAGATTCCCGTGACCGTGCACCTGGTCAACGACGAGCGCGTCGAAACGCGCGCCGACCTGTCGCTCCAGGTAGTCGGACCCACCAATCAGGTGCTGTGGAAGAAAAAGCGCAACATCAAAGTGCCCCGGAGCAACCAGGAGATCTGGAACGGCACCATTTCCGCCTCGGGCTCACCGGGCACCCACAAATTCGTGGTGAGGCTCATGCAGGGCGTCAAAGTTCTCGCGCAGAACAGCGTGGACCTGCATGTCGCGGAACCCGCCCAACCCTGCGATGTGGACATTCACGTCGTGGATCCGAACAAGGAATGGCGCGAACGCTGCGTCGCGCTCGCGAAACCCGGCCAGGCCAAGTCATCGCTCTACATCGTGCCGCCGCTCGCGAACACGATCCGCGCCTATCCGGAAGGCGACCTCGGCCATGTGCTTGCGGAAGTGCGGGGAGGCGCGGTGGCCATTGTGTTCGGCCCGCCGGATGACTGGAGCGATTTCGCTGCACGTGTCGATGAAAGCCTCGTGGCCACCAGCAAAGACTCGGTTGGCGCCTTCCTGGGCGTGTATCACTATGTGAAGTTGCATCCCGTGTTTGACGGATTGCCCGCGCGCGGACTCATGCGGCAACCCTACCGCAATGTGGTCCCCGCGAAGACCTTCATTGAAACGGGTGATGAAGATATCTGCGGGACCTTTGACACCAATCCTGTAGCGGCGGGCTCGTACCAGCTTTGCGACGCGCCCTGGTGGGGCAGCGACATACTCGTGCGCCGGTACGGGAGCGGCCGTATTGTCTTTACGCACCTCCGTGTATTGGAGCATTTGGGGAAAGACCCCGTTGCGGACCGCCTCTATGTGAATATGCTGCGCCACTTCTCGCGCCGTTCCGTACCCTCGGAAGAAACCCTGCCCGCGCCGCAATCCGCCATCGACTGGCTGCGCCGCGAACGGGCGGATCGCGTGCGGCAGTGGATGGTCCTCGGGATGTTTCCCAATTGGGGCGACAAGGGGCACGATACCGCCTACCCGCCCGAGCAGACCATCGCCCTCGATGCGGCGTATCCCGGCTGGTACAAGGCCATCACGTGGCACCGGTGGTTCTCGCGCGCGGATGACTCACACGTCATCAATCTGCAAGACGCGTTTACTCCGATTTACGAGTACTATCCGCGATTCGACAACGGGACAGGGTACGCCTACGCGGAATTCACGTCCGTGGCGCGCCATCCCGTCACCGTCCTTCTGAAGACGCAGGATGCCACGAAGGTGTGGTTGAACGGCGCGCTCATTCACGAAAGCCGCGAGCATTTGCCCCACCACCAGTTCTCCGATCACCGAATCGCCGCAAACCTCAAGCAGGGCCGCAATACGGTCTTGGTCAAAGTATCCAAAATCCCCGGCGAGTTTCGCTTCGCCTTCGACCTGGAATCAGCCACGCGCGACCCCCTGAATCTGAAGTGGTGGAAGTAGCCGCGCAAACGCGCTACCCTGATTGCACGCCACGGGCCGTGGCCGGGTAACAGGAGAGGTCCAACCATGCGCCGACGTACTTCATTCACGCTGATGCTTTCCGCTGTTTGCGTGCTCGTCCCCTTCACAGCCGCGCCGCTCGAGCCCATCCCCGATAAGACCGTCGTGCTCACCTTTGACGACGCGGTGAAATCCCACATCACCAATGTGGCGCCGATCCTGCACGAATATGGATTCGGCGCGACTTTCTTCATCTGCGAGCTGTGGATGTCCGACAAGGAGAACTTCCTCTCCTGGGATGATGTGGCCCAGTTGCATCAGATGGGATTCGAGATCGGCAACCATACGTGGAGCCACACGGGGATGGGCACACCGCGTCTGGCTGCGCGCCTTGCGGGACAGCTCGCGTTGCTGGAATCGGCCCTCAAGGAAGTGGGCGTGCCCAAGCCGGTGAGCTTCGGTTGGCCGGGCAATGCTTTCTCGAGCGAGGGCCTGGCTGTTCTCCGCGCCAACGGCTATTTGTTCGCGCGGCGCGGCATGCAGCCCGAAGTCCCCTACGGCAAGATTGCACCCGGCCCGCTCTACGATCCGGCCAAATACGACCCGCTGCTGATCCCGTCCGCGGGCGACGCCTATCCCGACTGGACCCTCGACGACTTCAAACGCGCCGTGGACCGCGCTAAGGAAGGGCAGATTGCGGTCGTGCAGTTCCACGGCGTGCCCGACATCGCCCATCCCTGGGTGCACACGCCGCCCGAGCGCTTCCGCGAGTACATGGCGTATCTCAAAGAGAACGGTTTCAATGTGATCGCCCTGCGCGATCTCGCGCGCTACGTTGACCCGGCCAACCCGCCCAAGGACGCCATGACCAGCGTGCGCTACACCAGTGGCGGTATGGATCTGGCGCCCGAAGTTGCCGCCACGCGGCAGGACCTGCCTTTCTGGCTTGCCAACATGATCCGCGATCACGGGTACACGCTCGACGAAGCCGCGCCCGTCTGCGGGTTTTGGAACACGAACGAACTCCAGGATTACATCGCGAAACAAGAATTGGACCTCACCCCGGCGTCTCCGGCGGACCCGGCAGCGCCAGTGAAGGTTCTCCCCTATCCGGGCGGACGCCACCCGCGGATCGGCTTCCTGGAGGGAGCCGTCGGTCCGATGCGCGGCACGAAGATCAGCGTGTTCACCCCTTGGCCTGACGGCGGTTATGTGGTCGTGGATTTGCCGGAAGCAATCTTCAGCAATCTCGGGCTCTTGTATCTCGCGCACACGCACGTCCCCACCATCTGGAACACCAAGCACGTCGCGATCGAAAACGTGGATTGGAAACCGTCCGCGGGCGGCGGCTGGGAGAACGCATGGCGGCTTCCCAACAAGGTTCGATTCGGCGCGACGGTGACCCCGGGCGTGGGGCGCGCGGACTTCTCTCTCTGGCTGGAAAACGGCACCGAAGAAGTCTTGACCGAGATGCGGACCCAGATTTGCGCCATGCTCAAAGGCGCGCCAGGATTCACCGCGCAGTCGGAAACCGGGCGTACGCTCGAAGGTGGCGTTGCCGCGCTGCAATCCGCCGCGGATGGCAAGCGGTGGATTCTCATCGCGTTTGAACAGCACAAGCGCGTATGGGGCAATACGAAGGTGCCTTGTCTACATTCGGACCCTGTGTTGCCGGACGCCGCCCCAGGGCAGCGCGTCGAGGTGAAGGGGCGCCTGTGGTTTTATGAGGGCGTAGACGTTGCCGCGGAGATCGCGAAGGCAAACGCGGAGTTTGCCGCGCAGTCGTAGAATGCGCGTATTTCCAGGGGGAGAAGTACCATGCCTCAGGCATATGTGCACGGATACGATCCGCGCGAGGCGCTGCGGCTTCAGGATCAGGCATCGACGCTCGTCGAACTGCTGCACCACGATACGGTCTATCCCGACGGCTGCAGCGTGCTGGAGGCAGGGTGCGGCGTGGGCGCGCAGACCGTAACGTTGGCGCGCCAAAGTCCCAAGGCCCGCTTCACGTCGGTGGACATCTCTGAGGATTCGCTTGCGCAAGCCCGCGCCACCGTCGAGGCCGCGGGATACACCAATGTCACGTTCCGCAGGGAAGACATCTTCCATCTTCCCTTCGCGGACGCCTCCTTCGATCACGTGTTCCTGTGCTTCGTGCTGGAGCATCTTCCCAATCCGATGGACGCGCTCCGCGCGCTGAAGCGTGTGCTCAAACCGGGCGGATCGATCACCGCCATTGAAGGCGATCACGGTTCCACCTTCTTCCATCCTGAAAGCGAGCACGCGCACAAGGCGATCCGCGCACTGGTGGAGTTGCAGGCACGTGCGGGCGGCAATGCCAATATCGGACGCGAACTCTTCCCGTTGCTGACGCGGGCAGGATTTCGAGATTGCACCGTTTCGCCGCGCATGGTCTACGTGGATTCGTCCAGGCCGAGGTTCGTCGAAGGCTTCACCAAGAACACGTTCACGGCCATGATCGAAGGGGTCCGTGAGCCGGTGCTGCGGGAAGGCATTCTCGACGCTCCCACATTTGATGAAGGCGTTCGCGCCCTGTACCGAACCGCCGAAGACGACGGCGTCTTCTGCTACACCTTCTTCAAGGCAGTCGCGTGCCGGTGACGCGCGGGAGGATAACACCGTGGCGTGCTTCCTGATCTGGTGTTGCGCGCTGCAGAGCGCGCCTGAAGAGACAATCGCGCTCCCACCGTACCACGCCATTCGGCAATGGGATTTCGATACGTGGAATAGCACCGATGGCTGGACGGTGCCCGCGCCATTACTTGGCGATGTCAACGGCGGGGCGCTGCGCCTGCGCATCGGGCGCGCGCCGGACGCGCCATTCCACCTCCCCCAGTTTCCAAGGCAATACACGGCGATCGAGGAATGGGCACGCTGGGTTTGGCCGATGCAGGACGCACCTCAGATGGAATCGCCTGCGGGCCTCGCGATTCTCGCCAGTGATGTCACAAAGGTGCGCATTCGCCTGCTGAATCACTCACCGGAAACCGACGGCCTTGTTCTCTGGTGGACGCACGATACTCCAGACAAGATTGCGGGCTCGGCGCGCTACGCGATGAAACCTGATTCGCCGGAGTGGCAGGATGTGATCTGCCATGTCGACGGCCGCTGGTCCGGCACCATCGGCCGCATCGCGATCGTGCCCGCCACGCTGTGGTGGCGCGGCGATATCTGGATCGATTCCATCGCGATCACGGACGGTCCCGCGCGCGAGCCCGTGCCACGGCCCGATGTGTGCAGCATGGCCGTCGTGCCCGGTATCCAAATTCCCGGCATCGCAAACGAGCCGTTCCTTGATGCCTTCAAGGTTCTCGACGAGTGTCTGGTCACGGACGTGCCCGCGTATGGCATGACGCGCCCCTTCATGGGGCCCGGCGGCGCCTACGGCGCCAACTGGTGGGCCCTCGATACCAGCTTGACGCTCGCAGGCGCCATGTGGGTCAACCAGCCCTTCGCGGAGGGCGTCATCGAGAACTTCATGGACGTCCAGGACCAGAATCCCGATGGACGCATCGACCTGTATGGGGGCAGCACCATTCGTGGCCAGGTGGGCAGCCTCAGCAGCCTGCCGCGCTATTTCGAGGTTGCCTGCGATATCGCGCGGCGTTCCAACCGCGCGGAGTTTCGCGAAACAGTTCTGCAATCCATGCAGGACTATCTCGGTTATTGGATTGGCCCGGCGAAGCGCGATGCGCGCACGGGATTGATTACCGCCATCTTCGAGGAGACCTTCAGCGAACAGCTTTCCGACCCACAGAGCCTCGCGGCCGTGGATTTGAACGTAGCCGTAGCTGTTGGTTGCCGCGATACGGCCAAGCTTGCGCGCATCATGGGCCGTGTGGATGTCGCGAATCGTTACGAATTGCTCTTTCGCGAAATGCGCGACGCGATCAACGAGCATCTGTGGAATGCCGAGGAGATGGCATACAAGAACCTCGACGTGCGCGATATGTCGCACCGCGAGGCGTTGCTGTGCACGACCTTCGACCCGTTCCGCCAGCACATCGCGCCGCAGGAGCGAGTCGTGCCGCTGCTCGAGCGATTACAGGACACCGCTCAGTTCAACTGGGGTGTCCGGCCGCTCACCACGATCGCGATGCTAGACCCGCAGTACATGGAAGCCACGGGCCCGTACAACGCCACGGCGTGGCATGGCGATGTATGGACCTTTCGCAACATCCCCGTGATTGAGGGACTGCGCGATGTGGGGCGTCCGGACCTCGCCGCCGGGCTGAGCTGGGCAACCATCCGCGCGTTCAACGGCAACTACGCGGAGTACCTCGTGCCCAGCACGGGCTCCGGCGAGGGTGTCGCGCGCTACGGCTGGACGGCGGCGCAGTACGTCCAGACCATCATCGAGCATCTGTTTGGCGTGGACTTCGATGCAACGCGCCAGAGAATTCGAATCATCCCCATGGTGCCACAGGACCTGTGGGGACAGGAACTGCAGCTCGAGAACCTCATCCTACCCGCCGAACCTGAGAGCCGCCTATCCGTGAGCGTGCTACAGACTTCAGCAGTGAACGTGAGTATCAACGCGACTATCCAACCCGAACTGCCCGGCTATGCGCTGGACCTTGGCGTACCGACCGGTCCGCACCATCCCACACAATGCACCGGTGCCGCCGGCGGCACGTTGCACCCAGAACCTATTTGCGATAATTACCAGATCGCCACAGGCGTGCACCTTCCCACCGCCGGCACGGTCACCCTCGAGTTTCACTGATCAAGGAGCGCCCGGCCTGGAGCGCCGGCATCCCTGCCGGCTCTTCAACCCAACTACGCCAGTTGACCCACCTTCCAGTCAATTCAATGGAGTTTCTTGCCTCTTTGACAAGGAGGAGATGTGGTGCTATAATTCGATGTGTGGCGAAATATAGGAATATACAATGCAGCAGTTTCTCGATATCGTACGGGCCCTCGCCGATGAAAACCGGCTCCGTGCCCTGCTCGCCCTGAAAGACCGCGAACTCTGCGTATGTCAAATCATGGCAATGCTTTGCCTCGCACCATCCACGGTCTCCAAGCACATGACCGTGCTGAAGCAGGCCGGTCTGGTGGACTCCGTCAAGCGCGGGCGGTGGGTGTATTACCGCCTTTCCGACAGGGCCGCGAACCCGGACGTCGCCCGCGCTCTGGAGTGGGTGTTCGGCTCGTTGCAGGAAGAGGCCCGGATCAAGGACGACGCAAGCCGGCTCTGCTGCATCCTGTGCATGACCCCGGAAGAACTGTTCAAGAAACTGGTGATGGATGAGGGTCAAGGTCCGCGCAGCGGCGTGGCCCTTGCTCCCGGTCCTGGTGAATAGCGGCCGTGGCGCGGCGCCCGAATGGGTGCCACCGCGCGGTCGCAAACACGGAGAACAACTATGGAAACCACGACGATTGTAAACGACCCCGAACGTGTTCGCGAGGCGGTCCGGGAAGGGTACGGCCACATCGCTGAGACCTCGTCCTCCTGCTGCGGCGCGCAGTCCTCCTGCTGCGGGACCGGCGCGGGCGAGAGTCTCGCATCCCACCTGGGCTATGACGAGGCGGAGCTGGCGCTGTTGCCGGAGGGCGCGGACATGGGCCTGTCCTGCGGCAACCCGGTGGCCCTGGCCTCTTTGCGGCCCGGCGAGACCGTGCTGGACCTCGGGAGCGGCGGCGGGTTTGACGTGTTCATCGCGGGCAAGAAGGTGGGCCCCGCCGGGAAGGCCATCGGCGTGGACATGACGGCGCCGATGCTCGCCAAGGCGCGCAAGAACCTTGCGACGTACCGCGAACGAACCGGCCTCGACAACGTCGAGTTCCGCCTCGGCGAGATCGAGCACCTGCCCGTTGCCGACAACAGCGTGGACGTGATCATCTCGAACTGCGTCATCAACCTGTCGCCCGACAAGCCCCAGGTGTGGCGCGAGATCGCCCGCGTGCTGAAACCGGGCGGACGCGTCGCGGTGTCCGACCTCGCGCTGCTGCGGCCCTTGCCGGAGGCGATCCGCGGTATGGTGGAATCGCTGATCGGCTGCATCGCGGGCGCTGTCCTCGTCGAAGAAACCGAGCGCATGGCGAAAGAGGCGGGCCTGGTCGACGTGGTACTGGAATCAAAGCCCGGCTATGTCGCCTCCATGACCGAGATGAACGACCCCCTGTACAAGGAAATCCTGAAACACCTGCCCGCCGGCGCCCAGGCAGGCGACTACATCACGAGCTTGTCCGTATCCGCCGGGAAGAAGGCTGGACGCTGCTGCGGCTGAAGCGGGTGAGTCTCGGGGTTCCAGGAAAACAAAAGGCGGCAGCTCCAGGAGAGCTGCCGCCTCGAACTGAGTCAGAAACGGAATTAGGCGTGGCCCTTGATCTCGACCTTGGCGCCCGCGGCCTCGACCTTCGCTTTGATGTCCTTCGCCTCGTCCTCGGAGATGTCTTCCTTGATGGGCTTCGGTGCGCCGTCCACGAGGTCCTTGGCTTCCTTCAGGCCCAGGCCGGTGATCGCGCGGACTTCCTTGATGACCTGGATCTTCTGTCCGCCGACTTCGGCGAGGATCGCGTCGAAGGAGGTTGGGCCTTCATCGGCCGCCGCGGCTTCGCCGCCGCCGCCCATCGGCATCA
>JADLCA010000064.1 GCA_020847495.1 Candidatus Hydrogenedentota bacterium
ACCCCGGGTAGTCCCGCGTTCCGCGGGCCAACCCGGGGCTGTGAGTACATAGGCCCTTCAGGCCATTGCGGCGGCTCAACGCCGCCGATTCACCAGTAAGCCCGGGCACTACTGCCAGAGAGAGCGTGCCTCAATCCGGCTCAACTCACTCTGAAGCACCGTCGACTCGCGGTAGTTCCGAAATAGAGGCGATACCAGCCGGACTTCGTGGCGGTAACGAGACGAGCGGGTTTGGTGCGATTGCCCTGTCGTCGGCATATCTCACCGCCCCTCGCGTTGCGGGCGGTGAGATATGCTCTGGCAATGGCCCACAGGCTCACTCGAGAGGGCAATCGCACTCGGCCCGGCCCGACGGTCGCACGCGCGTTCGCACGACCAATATTCGTTGGTGCGGCGGTGCACGGGTCATAGACCGGGCGGATTCAGGAGGCCGGGGTCTTCTGAGTAGGGCGGGATTTGTTCCCGCCCTCTTGCTTGCTCGATTGCCAATTGGAAAGAGATCAGTCCCGGGCACGCCTGAGCATGCTACCCACCAGAAACGCCCGCATCGTCGCCAGCTCTTGAACGTCCCCGCGGCGATCCCGGGCCGGGTCAAGAGGGCGGGAAGAAATCCCGCCTTACTCAATACGCACTGCCTTGTTCGGACTCTTCCGTCCAAGACCGCTCCCGCGGAACGCTTCGGTAAGCCGGCGACAACACGCCCAGAGCCCACTTGAAGACTCGCCCCTACGCATAACGCGGGATAACGCGCTTCGAGCTTTCCGTGATGTATACTGACTCTGGGCGAAGACTGAGCTACCAAAGACGGGTGAATGCTCGTCAGGGCGACCGACCATTTGAGGGTATCGGGGCGCACAGCAAGGGTAGGCTCAGGCCGGAAACCGGATTGCCGCAAATGCCGTGGGGTATGAGGTGACGCACAAAACCGGGTTGACAATGGTGGAACTCATTGTAGTTGTCGCCATTATTGCCATTCTGGGCGCCCTGCTATTGCCTTCGCTGTCGCGCTCCAGAGAGGCCGCGAAGCGTGCTTCGTGCCAGTCGAATCTCAGACAACTTGGCTTGACCCTGTCCATGTACACGGATGAGACTCCGGGGAACCTCTACCCCCCCACGCAAAAGTGGCACCTCAATGGCACCCCCACACTTTCCTGGATACGCTGTTCCGTCCTGTACCCCGAGTACCTCACGGAAGTGAACATCACGGTCTGTCCCTCGGACTCCCGTGCGCGCGAGTTTATCGGCTCCCTGGACCTCGATTTCGGCTCGTACGTGGACGATGCTATTGACGCGGGCGCGACGAGCCTCTGCATTGATGCCCTGCTATCCCTGGGAGTTTCGTACACGTACATTTCGCATGTGACCACGTCGTCCTCACAGCTCAAAGACATCATCCAGAGCCGGTACCTCATCGCCATCGACGAAACCATCCGCGGAAACGCCGAGTATGTTGAAGCGGCGGAAATGCAGAATCAGGGTTGTCCACGCAAGCAGTTCGTCGCCTACGGATGGCTGGGGGAGAGGGATATCCCGGGCGACCCAACCTACCAGGCGGGGTTCAGCAAGAAAGACGATGATGGGGGCCCGATGCCGAAGGGCTACCCCCGCTTGCGGCGCGGCCTGGAGCGTTTCCTGGTCACCGACATCAACTCGCCCGCGGCCCGCGCGGCAAGCGAGTCCAGCATTCCGGTTGTGCTCGACACGTGGGCGGCCAATACGCCTGTGCTGGGCGGTACGGCCAGGTTCAATCATATCCCGGGGGGCTCGAACGTTCTTTATCTGGACGGTCACGCGGATTTCGTTAAGCTGGGTAGCCGCTTTCCCGTTGCCAACAGTCCCGCCAGCACGTACGGTTCCGACCTGGCCGTCACCATGGCCGCGGTCTCGGGTACCGATTAGGGGGTGCGAGGCTCGTGAACGATGCATAACCGGGATGAACCCTCTCGCGGTGGTCTTACGGCAGGGGGACACCTGCGCGCGATATGGCCCGCGGTGCTGACCTTGTTGGCAGGCGTGGGCGCGTCGATTGCCTTTTACCTGCTCCTCCAAAGAGGGGATGAACAGGCGGCCACGTACGTGTTCGGGGAACGGGCGAAAACTTACATCCGCGCCGTGGAAAAGGTGCTCGACGCCAATATCAACGCCGTTCATTGGGCCGCCGCCACGATCGCCAACACCGCCACCCCGGCCGAAGACGGCTTCCGGCGTTATCTTGCGGCCTTCTCCGGGGGACACTCCGGCACGCTCACGCTCATGTGGGCCCCGGCCGTGACTCCGGAAGACACCCCGTCTTTTGAGCAGCGCGCCCGCGAGCTTCAGGACGGGTATTCCATACGCACGACCCTGGCCGGAGAGATCCAGTACCCGACCCTTGCGGTGGAACCACTCTCAGGCCATGAGGGTCTGCTCGGCTACGACTGGGCTTCTGACCCGGAAACCAGACCGTATCTGGACTACGCCAGGGATTCGGGCAAGACCTTCGTCATCTCCAATTGCGCCTACCTCAAGGAAGTCCTCGGCCCGACAGCGGTGCTCGTGGTCAGGGCCGTCGGCGCGCCTCCAGCGCAACTGCCTCAGGCTTCCGGAGACGCTCCCCCTCCCAAAGGCTATGTCATTGGCGCGTTCCGCATCGACAACGCCGTCGATGTGGCCTTGGCATTGCTGAATCAGGAACAGGTGAACCTGCATATCTTCGATACCGTTGCGCCAGAGGGCAGCATGGCCATTTACAGCCGCATCGCGGAAGACGGCCCACCCGCACAGGAAGTGCATGAAGACAACCTGCTCCTCCTCAGGCACATGAACTACACCGGCGCGGTCGAGGTGGCGCCAACCCGCCGCTGGCTGTTCGTGTGTACTCCAACCAAGGCCCATCTGGCCGAGGCCTATACATGGCAGCCCTTGCTGGGGCTGCTGGCCGGCCTGAGCCTGACTGCAGTTGTGTTCCAGCATTTTCTCTCCCAGATCCAACAGCGGCGCAAGGCGGAGGCCTTGGTGCAACGCCGCACGGCGGAACTTCAAAGGACCAATGAACGTCTTTCCACGGAAATCGCCGCGCGCAAACAATTCGAGGCCGAACGCGAAGAATTGCTGGACTTGCTCGCCCAGTCCAACGATACGCTGCAGCACTTGAACGAGCGCCTCGCCATCAGCAACAGCGACCTGCAAGACTTCGCCGTGGTTACGTCCCACGACCTGAAGGAACCCCTTCGCAAGGTCCGCGTGCTTGCGGGAAACCTCCGTCAACTCCTCGGCACAGCATCTCCCGATCGCGCCCAGGAGTACATCGAACTGATCGAATTGTGCGCCGAGCGGATGCACCGCCTCATCACCAACATCCTCCAGGTCTCTCGCGTTACGACGCATGGCAACCCCTTCACGAGTGTCGACCTTTCCCAAGTCGCCCGCGACGTAGTCGACGACCTCGCCGTCCGCATTCAGGAAACGGGCGGGACCGTCGACCTCGAGCCGCTCCCTGCAGTCATCGCGGACCCCATGCAGATGCGCCAGCTTTTGCAGAACCTCATCGACAATGGCCTGAAGTATGGGAGCAACGGAACCCCGCCCAGAGTCCGCGTGTTCGGAAATGGCTCGTGCCAGACGGACCGCTGCGAGATCTGCGTGCAGGACGAGGGTCCCGGTATCGCCCCCGAAGACGCGGAGCGCATATTCGCCTTGTTTCAGCGCGTTTCCGGGGATCCCGCGGAAGACAGCAGCGGAGTAGGCTTGGCGGTATGCCGGAAGATTGCGGAACGGCATGGCGGGTCGATTCGCGTGGAGCCCGCCGCTTCGCGCGGAACGCGGTTCACCGTGGTCCTTCCAGCCGCAATCCCGTTCAATACAGCTGCCCTCCATGACAGCGGCATCGAAGCCGCCGCCGGCTCGTAACGAAAGGAGATGGCCATTTCCACCGGCCCGATACAGGTTCTGCTCATCGACGACGACCGCGCCGACTACGTCATTACGCGCGACATGCTCGAAAGCATACCCGGCTCGCCCTATGCACTGACATGGGCCCCAAATTCGGAGGAGGCCCTGCGGGCGTTTCGGGAAACGCCCCACGACGTGATCCTCCTGGATTACCTCCTGGGCGAAACAACTGGTGTCGATGTCCTCAGGCACATCCGTCAGCAAGGTATTGAAGTACCCATCATCATGCTCACGGCGGTAGAGGATCGCGCGGTCGATCAGGAGGCTTTGGCGGCGGGCGCCGACGAGTACCTGACCAAGGCCAGCGCCACCGGTCTGCTGCTGGACCGGACCATCCGGTACGCGGTGGAGAAGCGCCGCCTGCAAACCCAGATCGTCCGAAGCCGCGACGACGTTCGCTCCATCCTCGACGAATTGCGCACCGGTACCGCGATTACCAGTGCGGATGGAATGCGCGTGTCGTTTGTCAGCAGAGCTTTTGAAAAGCTGGCCGGCATCCCGCGGCAACAGATCCTCGGGGCCCCCTGGACCGATGCCCTCCCCGTCACCGAGGCCGACCGCAACGCCATCCGCGAACAAATGGCTCTGCCCTCTCCCCAAAGGGTGCGTCTGCCGCTCCACTGGGAAACCGGGCAAGGCACTCGCTATTGGACCGAATTGGAAGTCCTGGATGAGCCGCGCGACGCCGCGCGCAAGATCCTGGTTCTGTACGACGTTTCCGACATCCACGGGTTGCGCCGCCTCCTCGATGGCCGGGCGGAGTTCTGCGATATCATCGGCAAAAGCGAATCCATGCAGACGCTCTTCCAACAGATCGGAGAATTGGCCCGCTACGACACGACCGTCATGATCGAAGGGGAAACCGGCACGGGAAAGGAACTCGTGGCCAGGGCCATCCACTTCTCCGGACACCGCTCCGGCAAACCCTTCATCGCCGTGAATTGCGCCGGCCTTACCGAGTCTATCCTTGCAAGCCAACTCTTCGGCCACAAAAAGGGGGCGTTCACGGGAGCCGTGAGTGACCACATCGGTTACTTTGAAGCGGCCGAGGGCGGCACCCTGTTCCTGGACGAAATCGGCGACATCCCCCCCGTCGTCCAAACCATGCTGTTGCGCGTTGTCCAAGAACGTGAGATTGTCCGCGTCGGGGAATCGACTCCGCGCACCATCAACGTGCGACTTCTCTCCGCCACGAACAGAGACCTGAACCGCGAAGTGGCCGAAGGGCGCTTCCGCAGCGACCTGCTCTACCGGGTGCGTGTGGCCCGGCTCACTCTCCCCCCGCTTCGCGCAAGGCGTGAAGATATCCCGGTGCTGGTCACGAGCTTCTTGCGGCGTTTCACGGCAAAGACTGGCAAACAGGTGGAAGCTTTCAGCCCGGGCGCGGCCTCCCTTCTTATGAGTTACTCCTGGCCCGGCAATGTGCGGGAATTGCAGAACGCCGTGGAGGCCGCGGCGATCTCGTGCCGCGGAACTACAGTCCAACCCGGAGACTTGCCCCCGGAAATCGCTATTCCCCAAAGTGCTTTCCTGCCGCAGGACGGCCTCTCCGGCCAACGGCTCAACCTCGGCAGGTTTGATGAGTTCTCCGTTCCCGAAGGCCTGCGCATTGAGGAGGCCCTCGCCAAAGCCGGCGGGAACCGCGCGAAGGCCGCCCGCCTCTTGGGAATCAGCCGGACGACTCTATACCGGCGGCTCGCCGCAATGAAGTCCTGAACATAACCTCGCAGGATCCGTCACGAGATGGCACACATATGTATCATGTGTGTACCAATACATGTTCCATAAACTGTACACCGAATCGACAGGAAAGCATGCCCATATTTCGTAAATTATGGAGAGTAAATAACATAGAGTAGACCACCAAACTTGGCACTGGCATTGCTCTTTTCCAAAACGTGGGGTCCGACTTCGGGGCGTTTCTGGTCACCCCAGAACGGGCATGCGTTTTTAACTTCAGAGGGAGGAAAGAGCAATGAAAAGAAGGGGTTTCACGCTTATTGAACTGCTGGTAGTCATCGCAATTATCGGTATCCTTGCGGCGATATTGCTTCCGGCACTTGCACGGGCCCGGGAGGCGGCGCGCCGCGCCTCGTGTCAGAACAATCTCAAACAGTGGGGCCTGGTGTGCAAGATGTTCTCCAACGAAAGCGGCGGCGAAGCCATGCCTCCGGTTTCCCGATTCGGGAGTAGTTTCGTGATTGGCATTGACGGTCCGGTCGTATACCCGGAATACCTGACCGACCTGAACACGGCCGTGTGTCCGTCGGACTCCAAGTCCGATTTTGGCTTCGAGGACCGTCTCGCGAAGGCCACGGCGTCGGCGGCAACCATCCAGAACGCGAAGGACTGCCTGGACTCGCTCACAAGCATGCTTCCGTCGTACTACTACATCCCCTTCGCCGTCGATGCCTCATCCGAGCTGAAGGACGTCATTGTCGGGATTACCATCCACAAGATTCTGAATCCCGGCGCTGGCTCCCACACGGTTCCGGAGGAGTCAGCTGCGAAATTGGATGGTTGCACGTGGGCCATTGAAGCGCGCCCCAATTTCGTGATGCCCGATCCCCTCAACACGTCCAACGCACTATACAAGACCTCGGCGTGGGGCGGGGATGGGGTCACCGGCACCACGAACGACGACGGAACTGCGCTGCCGAACACGTACAGCCGGTTGCGCGAAGGGGTCGAGCGTTTCTTCGTGACGGACATCAATAATCCCGCGGGGAGCGCGAAGGCCCAGTCCGCGCTTCCGATGATGCTGGATGCCTACGGTGGCAAGGCCCTCACGTTCATTGGATCGACCTTCCCGGCCTTGGAAGCCTTCAATCATATCCCTGGCGGCGTCAACGTCCTCTACATGGACGGCCACGTCGAGTTCTTGAAGTACGGGACCGAGTACCCGGCCAAGAACAGCGATGCTGGCACCTACGGCGAGAACCTCGCCAGTTGGGTTGGTGCAACCAGCGCACTCGTCGATCGGTAAGCCCCAAGCCTGGCCGGCCCGGCGACTCCCAATCCCGCCGGGCCGGCCACGTGGCCTAAGCCTTGCCCTCCACCTCGTACGGAGACCCCGCCATGCAACGCGCAACTCTACTCTGCTTTCTGCTTGTACTATTCACTCCGGTTCTTTTCGCGCAAGAGGCCGTCAAACGTATTCTCATCGTTGGTGACAGTTGGGCTGCCTCGATCACTGCGGAGAATCATGATGGATTCCCGGCGCCGGACGTGTTTGACGAGGTCTTGGCGGAGAACGGTCTCGGCCGTTTCCAGACTCAGGGGCAAGCGACCGCATGGGGCGGGCGCAAGGCCTCGGATTGGGCGAAGCCCGAACATCTGGCAACCATCAAAGCGGAACTGGAGAAGTACCCCTCCATCGATATCGTCCACCTGATCATCGGCGGAAACGATTTCCTGTCTCAGGCAATGAAGGGAAGCCTCGCTGGAAAGAGCAGAGAAGAACGTCAGCTTGTGTGGGACCCCATTATCGCGAGCATCAGGGCTATCGTCGAGTTCTGCCTTGCTGTCCGCCCGGACATTCGTGTCGTGATCGCGGACTACGACTATCTCGACTTCGAACTCGCGCGCCAGGCATGGAAAATGGACTTTGGAACTGCCACTACGGCGGAACTCAACACCTGGCTCAAGGAACTGGGCGACCAGAAGAAGAAACTCGCGGAGGACACTGACCGCTGCGAATACGTGGACAACTGGGGAACCCTCCAGTATTGGTTCGTCGAGCCCCCCAAATCTGTCGCGCGCCACGGCGATCCCGCCAAAGGTATGCCGGCTGGCGTCTCGCCAGACGGCATCCATCCAACTGCGGAGGCACACAAAAGGCTGCTGCAAAACGCGGTCGATGCGCATTACCGCAAGTGGCTTGGCACACCTGAAGGTGGCGTGGCCAGCGACTCTCAAGCCAAACCCGTAGCTTCCCGAGGGGGATGATCGAAGGGCTGTGCCCATTCGAGTCACGCAGACCACCACCCCCACGCGTTCGGCGCGCGGGAACATCACCCCGGTCCCCCCAGTCCGACGGGAAATGCTGTATACTGGCCTGGGGCGTATCACTGCGTGCCACCATGGGGGACATGGCTATGGGCAGGATATGGCGGAAAGGGCGCAAGTTCACCACTCTGGCGGCGGCCAACCTGAGTAGCTATGTGTTTGCCACGCCCGCCTTCGTGCGCTTCATCCCCACCGACCGGTGTAACCTGAGCTGCGCTTACTGCTGGCAGCACGAACAGACATCGGAGGATATGAGCTTTGACGTGTTCATGGATTGCCTCAACCACGCAGTCCGGCTCCGCACCGGACTTATCACGTTCCTTGGAGGAGAACCCATGCTCTGGGAATCCCTCTTCGACGCCATTGCCGCGTGCACCCAGCGCCACATTCTCACGGACATGACGACGAATGGCACTTGTTTGAACTCCCAAACCCTGGAAGAACTCGGCCGTGCGGGCTTGGATTATCTCAACATCTCGGTGGACGGATTGGCCGCGTCCGACGTGAGCCAGAAAGATTCCGTGGTCCGGGATAACCTTATGGCCGAACTGAAGCGTGTGCGGACTCAGTATGGCATTCATTTCCGGCTCAATGCGGTCATCTTCAGAAACAACTTCGAAGCTATCCGCGATCTGCTCGAGTACACACACAAACAACGGGTCCAGATTTCGCTCGGCTTCATTGTGCCGCCGGTCACCACCGGGCAAGCGGGGTCCAACGGCATTCACTTCAATCGCGGCGACGAGGCGCTGCTGCAGACCATCGTGGATTACATCCTCGAGAAGAAGCGGAGCGGGTATCCTATCATCGATCCGGACTCCTATTTTACGGGGGTGTTTCGCTTCCTACGCGGAGAACGCTTCTGGGACTGCAACTACCCGACACGCTATGGATGGATTAACGTGACGTCAACGGGAAGAGTCCGAAGTTGCACCAAAGCCATGGACGAGCTGGACTACCGCTTCGTGGATCTCGATCGCGCCAAGATCGCTGCGCTGAGGCGCATCTACACGGATAAGGTCGCACGCTGCAATGTCCACTGCTACTCGAACTGCGCCTACGATTCCTACTACTACACCCACCACAAAGGTGAAATGTTGAAACGCGTCATCAAACGCGTGCTTTACAGCAGGGCCCTGCCCCTGCCCGCCGACAACGGCGGCTCGTAGAGTCTTCTGCCACAGATGCCCGTGCTATCGTGATGAGGGATACGACACGAGCGCCTTCAGGACTTCCGGGATCTGCTCAGGCGGCCGCTTGAGGTGGTATTCATACCACAGGTTCATGAACTGGGAAGGAATGTCGATCTCATCTTTCAGCAATTCCTTGTGCGTGACGGGGTAGAAATCCACGTATTCCTTCATCATCCCGCTCCAGGCTTGCTCGTCACTTTCCATGAAAGCCAGGAAGATGCGCTTGAGCATCACGCAGTACTCGTGATGATTGCGCACCACTTCGAGGCGATGCTTCAGAACCGGGTCCTGCTGTGCATTCACGAGGACATCCAACTGCGCACGCAGTCCGGCGACTTGCTCGATGTTCTCTCGCGACGTATCGGCGTACATGGATCGCTGCAGCGCATGCATGTATTCGCGCACGGCCGGACCGGCCTCGCCAAAGTATGCGGGATAGAATTCCTCCTCCAACTCACTCAACGGCCGGTCCGGCGTCGAGTACCACTGGAGCCAGCACCACACATTGAACGGCGTCGGCCAGCAAAGGCGGCTGAAGCATACCCAGTCCCCCAAGCCCCGGATGCCATCGGCAAGGTAGTACTTCGTGTCCTCGGCGATCACCTCCATGGGCCAGATCAGCGACTGGCCCGAGGGGCCGTGGCCCGCCGTGATTTCGCAGCGATTGTAGTAGTCGAAGAGGATGCGGCGTCCTTCAAAGCCAACCTCATCGAGGCGTTTCTTCCAGGCGTCGTACATGTCGAGCACTTCGGCGTTGCCATCCTTGCGAGTGGCAAGCGAATGGAAGCCGTTGCGCGAATACCCGAGGCACAGGTTCAAGATCATGTTCTTGCCATTCTTGTAGAGGGGTATGACCTCTTTCGGCGGCCAGCGGGTCTCGTGGTAGGCGATGAACTCGAATAGGGCTTGCGGCAGCTCCTGCTCAACCACGGGCGCGGCCTCGTTGACCAAGGTCATGTACCACCCCGCGGTGGACATCTTGGCGCACTCCTCGCATTCGCAGTAGGCTGCATAGGCGACGTCTTCCGCCCACAGCGCGAAGATATCCCAGTACGGGTGCGCGCGAACGTAGTCCCGCAGCCGTTCCTGGAAGATACGGCGCACTTCGGGACTGGAGAAACACGCGCCGTTCCCGGTGACGGCCCGCTTGCCGTCGGTCATGGGGAAGTACTCGGGATGCTCGGAGAAAAGCGTTTCTTGCGGAAGGAATTCCTTGAAAATGTGGCCGGGCCCGTGGATGAGGCCGCCCCGCTGCCGAATGGCCGGCGGCGCTTGGTCCAGAGTGGCAACGATACAGAATGTGTTCACCCGGTTCTTGACCAGAAAGTCGACGGTGTCTTCGTTCGCGGGATTCGGCAGGTAGTAGTCCCGAAACTCGAAGGCCGACCCCTTGCGGAGCTGGAATCCTTCGTCCAGTGCAAGCGCATCGCGCGCGGGCACGAATTCATGCTGCTCGCCCGGCCCGAAGAAACGGATGCCCAGACACGACTGCAGGAAGTCGTACACCGCGTATACCACCGAGCGCGGGTTCTCGCCGATGAGGTAGACACAGCCGTCGTGCACGGTGATCGCGCTCCGGTCGAAACCGCCCTCGCCGAGGTTCACAACGCCGGCCGGTGCATCCGTCGCCGCCTGAGAAGTGGAGACAAAGAACGCGCACCGCTCCGGCAGTCCCTCCGCTATGGTCAAGTCCACGCCCGCGGCCTTGCGGAGATATTCCTGTAGCTCCGACGCTGCAAAACGCACGGCGTCCGGCGAACCCGGTGCCACGTGTATCCGCTCAAGCGGCGCGCTTGAGCCGCCCGCGTCCTTCACGAAGACTTGGGCCGCGGCCGCGTTGTGAGCCGTACCACTGCGTGGCAGCAGGCGAATGGTCTCTCCGGTAATCGTGGCCAGTTCCAACAAGGCATCCGGGACGTCGCGCTCTCCCGATGCCGTGATGAGGTGTGCGCCGCCTTCCCAGGGAATGTGAAGGCGAAGGGTGCTACCCGCCTCGCTGAGGATCTCCACCTCATTCACGCGACCTTCGGAGCACGTTGCGCTGACCAGGAACGCTCCTGCTGCCCGGAGCGTGCGGAACGCGGCGGGCTTGTCTTTCGGCCAGTTGGGGAAGAGTTGGATCGTGCCATCGTAGCTCTGCATGAGGCACTCGTTGATGACCACCGGCAGACTGAAATTCTCGAACCAAATCCCCATAGGCGCCATGAAGTCAAACGGGGTCGTGTCGTTATACCTGCCGTGAACCTGGAGAACCATGTTGGTGCACGTGCCGTTGGGAAGCATGCAGTACTCGATCTGCCGCTTGAACCGCTCCAGGTCGAGCATGCCGATCCGGGCAGCCTGCAGGTTCATGAACACGAGGTCGTTCCCACCCTCGTTCTGCGTATTGCGATAGGTATTCCTCAGAATCTCGCTGATATCCGAGGGAGAATGTAAGCCGTGGTCTTCACCCGGGAAAACGGTCATGAGACTGTTTGGCGTGTTGTAGACGACCTCCGCATGCTCACCCGGAACGGAGACGAATACCTTTCCGTAGCCGGACTCCGCCGTCGGGTACTCGGGGAAGTGATCGAGAATTTCGCGAACATCCACGATAAGGTCTGCCTCGCTGTCCTCGACGCCGAGTACGCGCGTCGATTCGAGATAGGCTTTCATGACGAACTTCGTCAACGTCAGGTCTACCAGGCAATCGTAGTTGTATTTGAATCCCGGCTTGAGGCCATAGAGTTCGGGCGGAACGGTCGGAAAGATGTGATATCGATCATCGTTCCACCGTTCCCCGCGCGCTTCAGGCCGCTTCATGTAGTCCACGAGGAAGAGAACGGCGTCGCGGATGGGCACAAACGCGCGGTCGCGCAGAAACTCCTTGTCCATCGTGTAGAGGTAGTGCCACCACAGGCCCTGCACGGCCCATGGCGTTTCGCAGATTTCCCATCCCCACGTGGGGACGGGGTAGGGCGACATGGACATCTCCACGGGATAGGCGGAGTGCGGGAAGTACGCCCCGCGCAGCCCGTAGTACTCCTGGGCCCACTTTCGGCTCAGTGGAAGAAGGTGCTCCACCAGTTCGACATAGGGCAGGTTCTTTTCGACACGATTACTCGAGAATGGCAGCCAAAACGGCTGCTGCGTGTTGTAGTTCATGTGGTAGTCGCCGTGCCAGGCCGTGCCGATGTTCCGGTAACTCCAGTTTGCGAACAGGCCCGGGCAATTAACGCCCGCCTTCGCGGCGCAATTGAAGAAGTAGTGGTTCCAATACCAAATGCGTTCCAGGAATTCGTCACCGAGCGCCACTCCTGAACGGGTCCAATAGGACTCCCACAACGCCTTCGTCTCGTTGAGTGCCTCGTCGAAAAGCCGGGACTCCGGCTGCGGCAACTCAGGGACCTCGGCACCTATCGTGGCAGCAAGGCCTTCGTCGATCTGCACTACTGCCACAAAGGGTTCCGCGGAGACAAAACCCCGTTCCAATGGTCCCATCTCTTGCTCAAGTCCTTCCCAGTTCAAGCGCGCTTTCGGCTCTATAGCGCCGTTTACGCGGACGGACAAACGAAAGGCGCGGTCTCGTGGATCCGGTTCGCCGGGTTGCTCCTCCACTGGTTCATTGCGCGGGAGGACTTGTCGAAACGAGAGGGAGTTCGTCGGCGCGTTCAGCACCTCATAGGAAGGAATGGTCGATGGTGCGTCAGGGTCAGGCATCAAGCGGACTCGGTCAAAACAATTCGCGATTGGATTGCCGTTGGCGTCTGTGAGTTCCACCCACAGACGGTCCTTGGCCATCTCCACAAAGATCCGCAACTCGGCCGGAGTCTGGTTCACGAGAAGACGGACAACGCACAGTCCGGTGGCGATATCGAGACGATGCCCCAGAAGCTCGACCTTACGCCGGTCGAATCCGAGCAGCAGGGAGCCGCAAGGGTACGGGCGCGGGTATGGTTTTCGATAATTGGCATGGGTCATGTCCCTGTACGCTGCGTACCATGGGTCCGACTCCAGACTCGGTAGATCCGCCGGGATCGCGGCCACCTTGTCGAAGACCTCGCGAAACGTGCCGATCTTCTCCTTGTTGTCCTCGGCGATGCGGATGTCCCAGACATTGTTATGCCCGAAGTGGACGACGATGGCGTCGGGCCGCGTGGTGACCACCGCGCCAAGGCCTCCATTGCCCAACAGTGCCCCATCGAAGAAGTCCGGGCAGGGCCGATTGATCTCCAGGGGGTGCCTCGCCGCCCGCTGCAGCGGATCGAGGCGACCCGCATTGTCAGTCACCTCTGGCGACGCGCCCATGGCAACGGCCAGAACCGCTCCTACCAGAAGCCCCTTAAACATGTGCGTACTCCTTCCGATATGTCCCGATCGCAGATGAAATGCTCCGTTTGACATTCAGCGCCCACACTTCATCTTCGACGGATGCGGGGGACGATTCAAGAGCCAGGAGCCCCGACAAACGTTGATTGTATCCATGCCGTTGAGGCAGCGAATTAATCAAGCATCTTTCCACAGATTACAAAGCGCGGCAGGAACGCAACCGAAGCAGAGGATTGTCCGCGGATGGCATAGAGGTACGCAGATGATGTAGAGGAACGCGAATGAACGCCAATGGACGCCAATGAAGAGAGAATCTACCAAGATGCCTCAACAATATCCGTTGTAGCGCAGGCGTCTCGCCGGCATCAGAATTACAGGCGAGACGCCTGCGCTACACGAACGCACATGGTTCTTGTTACAGGCTCTGAGACTGCTTGCGGTCCCTCTTGAGGCCTGAAGGGCCGGCGCCATACTAGCCCAGGGCAAAGCGAAGCGGCGCCCTGGGTACGCTACGCCCCTCTTAGTCTTGAGCGCTGAAGGTGCGGCACGCGGCACGAACCAGATAGAGGCCAAATGAAGTCTCTCGTAAAGCCTCTCCAGGCATTTCCAGTTCGCGCGCACACCATTGCATTGCGAAAGATATGTGATAAGCTGCTCTGAATAGAAGTTGCATCCCGAATGCACTCGCGGAGGGGACAAACATGGATCTGTCGAGAAGAGACCTATTGCGTGTGGCGGCCTGCGGCAGCTTGAGCGCCGTTCTGTCTAGCATCTCCGCAACCGCTGCGGAGGGCGAGCAGCCGCCACCAGGTGCGGGACTCCGGATCGCGGTGGTCCAACAGGAAACACTTCCCGGACAAGTCGAAACGAACCGCGAGAAGGCGCTCGCCTTCGCCCAGGAGGCTCTCAAGAATCACGCCGACATCATCCTCTTCCACGAAGCCCTGCTGACAGGCTACGTCGAGAACGTCCTTGAATTGGCAGAAGAGCAGAATGGCCCCACCACACAGGCGTTTCAGAACCTGCTGCAAGGAACGGACTCTCAGGTGTTGTATGGCCTCGTCGAACGCGAAAACGACAAGTACTACACGGCGGCGACCCTCGTGGGCGCGAGTGGAGTGCTGGCCAATTACCGCAAGACCCACCTGTGGTGGAAGGCCAAAGGGCTGCGGCACGAACCCAAGTACTTCAGTCCAGGCAATGAGCTGGTGACCTTCGACCTGAAGGGCTGGAAGTCCGGGGTCATGATTTGTTACGACGGCGATTTCCCGGAAATGACGAGGGCATACGCGAACCATGACTGCGTGATCCTGTTTTGGCTGAACAACCGGGGCAGCCGTGGGAAGGAAGAGGTCGACCGGCTGGCGAACTCGAACTCGATGATTATGGCGACCTCCTGCTGTTGCGGCCGAAACGACACCAAGGATCTTTCGCGGGGCGGCAGCAACATTGTCAACTTTGACGGCTCCGTGCTGGCAGAGATTTGGGACAACGAAGGTATCATCTACGCGGACGTGGACCCGGCCAAAGTCATGCCCGCCCGCGAACAAAACCCCTGGTACAACGGCCAGCGCCACGACCTGTATCG
>JADLCA010000065.1 GCA_020847495.1 Candidatus Hydrogenedentota bacterium
CAGTTCGGCGAGTTGATCCTGGGCGGACTGAAGCTCGGCGACGAGCCGCGCCGTCTCGGGGTTCTTGAGCACATTGCTGATGGTGTCCAGGCTGAGATTTTGCAGAGCGACCAGACTCCGGAGCTTGTCCAACTCACCGGAACTCAGCCCGAGCACGTTGAGGTCGATGGCGGCCTTGGTGAAACGCTGCCAACTCTCGGAAGCGTCCGTGTAGGACACCTGCAGGCTCTTGATATCGTCGGAAGTCATGCGCTTGCTGCCCAGTGTCGACATGGTCGCCTGCATGGATTTCAGGGATTTGGAGACCTCGTCAATGGTGGCTTCGAGGTCTGGCACGCCGTTGCGGTCGCGCAACGCGGTGAGCGTGGCGAGGGCGGCATCGATCTGAACTTTCGCGTTGGGAACGCTGTTGCCGGGGGTGAGGGCGTTGACGGCGTTAGTGAGCGAGGCTGTAATCGAGTCAAAATCTTTCTGCCAATTGGTGTCGGCGCTCACCCATTGCCGGTAGCGGCCGTAACAGTCCATCCAAGCCTCATTGGCGCGCTTGAGGGATTCGCGCAGGGCGACGGCCTGGCCCTTCTCGGCGTCTTTGCTGGCATTCATGAGGGCTTTGGAGGCGCGGTCCAGATAGCGCGTAAGTTCCGTATTTGTAATGGATTGTGGGACCTGCCCCAAAACCGGGACCGCGATGGCCGCGCACATCAGACAAAATGCAATAGTTCGCATGGAATACGAGTCCTCCCAACAGCGTCTAATCCTCAGGTAAAGCAGAAAGTTGCAGGAACCCGAGCCTTGTGGACTCGCTGCAACCCTTGATTTTGAACGGGTATAGAATGGATAGAACACAATCGGATCTTCAAGGGGAACTGTCATGTTAGGTACTTGGTGTCTGGCAGTAGCGGTGTTGGCCGGTCCCTTCCTGGCTCCGCCCCCGCGTGCAGGTAGCGAGCCGCCGGACCTCCAGGGTCTCGTAAAAGCCGGGGTCGAGCGCGTGGTTTCCTTCGTGCTGGAGGCCCCGACGACCGTCGGCGGGTTCGCCTGGGATCCCGAAAAGAAACGCCTGGACCTGAAGGACGTCCGGATCGGTAATCCGGAGAGTTTCGGCACGGGCGAGGCCATTGTCGTCAAGAACGTCTCGCTGGAGAGCGATCTGAAGTCCCTGCTTTCAGAGCAGCCCCAAATCCGGCTCATCGAGGTGGGCGGCGTCACGGTGAATGTGGAAACCGTCCTCGGGAAGGGAAACAACCTGAAAAAGCTGCTCGACAATACCAAGCGCATTCAGCCGCGCGGCGGGACCAAACTGAAGATACCGGCACAGCGCGGAGGCGAGCAGAAGCGGTGGGTCATCGACAAGGCCGTCCTGGACAAGTCGACCATCAACATGTCCATGCCCCTGCTCGAATCGCAGAACAAGGCGCACGAATTCGGGCCTATAGAAATGTCCTTCAAGGGTGCGGACGGCGGCGGGATGACCGCCAACGAGATCTTGGGGCAGGTGATGGAACGGCTGTTGCAGGAGAGCGGCCTGGGCGGGTCCACCGGGGCGAGCCCGGTCGAGGGATTGATCGAGCAAATCCTGATCCCGAAGAAGTGACCGCAGTGACGAATCTATCCATGTGAAAGACCGCTTGGTGGCCTCACATCCCCCTCAGCCCTGCGGGCTGTGCGATCTTCGCGCCAATAACCCATAGGTTACCCTCGTGTCTGCTCGCAGCCATACACACATAGTATTGCACACGTCCCCCTTTGAAGGGGGTGTAGGGGGATGTTCTTGGATCTATTCGCACGGCACGAACTGTGTATCGCGTTGTGATGCCGAGTAGCTGGCGTGACACGAAATACGAAACCGGCGTCTTCCATTGCGGAAGACGCCGGTTGTACACAATAGGACAGCCTTGCAGTGTCTATCCCAATAACGTTTTAACTTTTGCCAGCGGCGCGTCGTAGTTGGGTTCCTGGGCCACTTCGGGCACATACTCCGCGTACTGCACCGTACCGTTTCCATCGACCACGAACACCGCGCGCTGCTCCAGGCGTAGCTCCTTGATGTGGGTACCCCACGCTTTCCCGAAGCTCATCTCGCGATGATCGGACAAGGTAACAACGCGATCCACGCCCGCATTCCCGCACCAGCGTTTCTGTGCAAAGGGGAGGTCGGCACTGACGGTATAACAGATTACGCCATCGCCGAATTTCGAGATTTCCTGGTTGAATTTGCGGGTCTGCATATCGCACACCGAGGTGTCCAGTGAAGGAACCACGCTGATAACACGGATCTTGCCCGCGGAATCGTCCAGGGAAACCTCGGAGAGGTCATTCCCGAGGAGGGCGAACCCGGGGGCCTTGGCGCCCACCTGGACTTTGGTGCCCAATACGGTAAGAGGGGTTCCTTTGAAAGTCAGTTCTCCAATGCGCTCGGTCATGTTGGGGCTCCCCGTGGTTGCGGCCGCCTGTGGGGCCGACGGACGTATGTGAGGGAAACGCCTGGGGTTGAGCCGAAATTCCGGGGGCCGGGTGGCAATCGATGGGCGCTTGGGCTAGGATGCGGGTGAGACTTCAGGGCGCGGACCGCGCCCGTGACCAGTTCAGGGGTTTTCCCGAGGGAGCACATCATGGCAACGGATATGACGCGCAGAACTTTTGTGAAGACGGCCGCAGCGGCGGGACTCGCCGCTGGTTTCGCATCGCCGAAGGCGCACGGCGCCAACGAGCGGATTCGCATGGCGTTTATCGGGGTAGGAAACAGGGGTGGACAGCTCATCGAGGCCACCCTGCCGCATCAGGACGCGGAAATCGTGGCGCTGTGCGATGTTTACCAGCCGTATTTGGACAAGTGGTGCGAGAAGCTAGGGCCGGAAGTCAAACCCTATCGCGATTTCCGCGAAGTGTTCGCGCGGGAGGACATTGATGCGATCGCCATCGGCACTCCCGACCACTGGCATGCCATCATGACCATTGACGCCTGCCGCGCAGGAAAAGACGTGTACGTGGAAAAGCCGATGTGCTTCACCATCAGGGAAGGCCGCCGCATGGTGGAGGTCGCGAAGGAGACAGGCCGCGTGGTTCAGGTAGGCATGCAGCGGCGCTCGTCGGCTATGTACGCGGAACTCGGCGAGCGCATCCGCGGCGGCGAGTTCGGGCATGTAACCATGTCGCGCGCGTACCGCGTCAGCAACATGACGCCCACAGGAATGGGCAAGGCGCCGGACAGCGACCCGCCCGCGGACCTGGACTGGGACATGTGGCTTGGCCCGCGGCCAATGCGGCCGTTCAATCCGAATATCGCGCCATACAAGTTTCGCTGGTGGAAGGAGTACTCATCGCAAATGACGAACTGGGGTGTGCACTACTTCGACCTGCTGCGTTGGCTGAATGGAGACGAAGCCCCTTCGGCGGTCTGCGCGCTGGGCGGCAGGTATGCGGTGGACGATGACCGGAACATTCCGGACACGATGCAGGCCACGTTCGAGTTTCCGGCGGGCCGACTGCTGCTGTTTGGGCAATATGAGGCGAGCGGTAACTCGGCAATTCCGGGCGAAATCGAGGTGCGCGCGAGCAAAGGCACGATCTACGGGACGAGCGGCGGCTACAAGGTGTTGCCGGAGAAGTCGGGGCAGTTCCAGGACTGGGAGAAACCCTTCGAGCCCATCGAGGTCAAGTCGTCGGACCCAGAACTGACGCAGGAACACATGCGCAACTTCCTGGATTGCGTGCGATCGCGCGAGACGCCGAAGGCGGACGCTGAGACAGGGCATCGATCAACGACCATTGCGCATCTCGGCAACATCTCGCTGGAAACGAAGTCGCTGCTTCAGTGGGATGCTGCGGCGGAACGCATCACCAACAATGAGGCGGCAAACGCGCTGCTCCACTATGAGTACCGTGCGCCGTGGACCCTGGGGTAAACCGAAATGCCTGGGGCACAAGACATGGGACGCCGCGACGCGCTGAAGACCATCGCGGCTGCGACGCTCGCCAGTACGGTAACCCCCGCGCAGGCCCCGCCCGGCCCCGCGCGGCCGAACATCCTGCTGGTTCATTGCCACGACCTCGGGCAGTTTCTGCACGCGTACGGCGTGCCCACGGTGCAGACGCCCAACCTGGACGCGCTTGCGGAAGAGGGTGTGTTGTTCCGCCGGAGTTTCTGCACCGCACCGCAGTGCAGTCCATCCCGCGCATCGCTGTTCACGGGACGGTATCCTCATTCCACAGGCGTACTGGGACTGACCCATGCTGATTTCGCCTGGGATCTGCGTGCAGAAGAAAAACACTTGGTGCAATACCTCCGCGAAGCGGGATACGAAACGGCGGGCATCGGTGTTATTCACGAAACGCGTGGCGGCGCGGAACGCTGCGGACTGGATTGGTATCGTCCACCTGCGCGCGCCAAACAAGCCGCCGATGAGGCCATTGCCTATCTCAAGGGGCGGGATAACGCCGCAACGCGGCCCTTCTATCTCCAGGTGGGGTTTATCGAGCCGCATCGTCTGCCGCATGACAAGGAAAGTGACATGGGCTTTCTCGGCAGCGATCTCGAGGCGGACGCCTCCCTCGGGGTAACGGTGCCGGGCTATCTGCGCGATACGGAAGGGACCCGCACCGAGTTGGCCGAGTTGCAGGGGGCCGTGCGCCACATGGACGCGCAGGCGGGGCGCATCCTCGACGCGCTGCGCGAGGCGGGACTGCGCGACGACACGCTGGTGATCTTCACCACGGATCACGGCATCGCCATGCCGCGCGCCAAGTGTTCGCTCTACGACCCCGGCATCCAGGTGGCCTTGATTCTGCGGTGGCCGTCGCGTGAAGGCTGGCATGGCGGCCGCGTGATGAAACCGATGATTCAGAATATCGATATAGTGCCGTCGCTACTCGAAGCACTTGGGATAGAGACGCCATCGGATCTGCATGGGCGATCGTTCGCGCCCCTGCTGGAAGGGCGCGACTACGCCGAACGCGAGGCCCTCTTCGCGGAGATCACCTACCACGACTACTACGATCCACGACGATGCATTCGCACGAGCAAGCACAAGCTTATCGTGAACTTCACCACCGCGCCGTCCTTCATGGACCCGTCGCAGTCTTGGCGGCCGCGCTCGGACACGGTCGTGCCCGCCAATCATGCGCGCGACTACCACAAGGCAGTTGAACTGTACGATCTCGAGGCGGATCCCTGGGAACTGAGTGACCTGTCGGACTCGCAGGAGCACGCGGAGATACGCAAGGAATTGCTGGCGCGTCTGCATGCTCATCTGAGAGATACCGAAGATCCGATCCTGCACGGCGCCGTCACATCTCCCATGCACCTCAAGGCGTTGGAAGCGATGGGTCTCCAGTAGGGCGGGAATAGTCCCCGCCTTCCTGATTGAGCGGGGCGGTTCCGACTTCCCGATTGGGCAGGAGCAGGCCCCCTTCCCGATTGGCGGGAACAAATCCCGCCCTACGATGCCCGCTTTTCCTTTGCCGCCATCAATCATTACAATGATCATTTGGGCTGGTTGTCACGGTGCCGTATTTCCGGCATCGCACAGATACGGAGAGTAATTCATGGCGCACAGTCTTTTGTCCCTCCTCATGCTCAGCGCGGTGGTGAGCGGAAACACGCTTTCCATATCGGGTCACCAGATCGGACGTGAACTCGACATCGAGACCGGGCGCCTGCACACCGTCGCGATATCCAACGACCTCGCGGACCGCACGGTGCGAGTCGCGGGGCCTGAGTTCGTCATTACGATTGGTGGCGGTGAGGCGGTGTCCAGCGATACGTTCGGCGCCGTCGCATTGAAGGAAACGGAGCGCGGGGTGCGGGCCACGCTGGTCAATGCGGGCATTGGCCTGCAGGCCGACATCGACTACACGGCGGCAAGCGGAAAACCCTGGTTGTACAAACAGATCACGTTCACCAACTTTGGGACCGACCCCGTTCTTCTGCGCACGATCGAGGTGGAGCACTTGACGGTGATCGACGAATCGGTGACGTACGCCGTTGACCCGTCCTTCCCGTCGCTGGGTGATTGGGGCCAGCCTGTCTACACGGAGTCCCTGTGGTTTGGGATGGAATTCCCCGCCTCGAAATCGAGCGCGACCGCGGCGGGTGTCATCTTTCTCCGGCAACATCCCGGCATCGAGTTGAAGTCGGGCGATGCGTTCGCCAGCAAGCGTTGCGTGTTGGGCGCCACGAAGGACACCAGCGTACGAGACGCCTTCATGGACTATGTGGCGACACTCACTCCGATCCCCAATCCGCCGCGCGCGAACATCTACTGGAATGGGTTTCGGGTGGTGAAGCCGCCCGACCGCACCCCGCAAGGCCTGAAGATGGTCGAGTTCGCAAAGGAGCTTAAGAGCTTGACGGGCTTCACATTTGATGGGTGGTCCTACGACGCGGGCTTCGACATGTACCGGCCCGATGCGCTGTTCGTGCCCAACGAACCGGAAATCTGGGACAAGACGCGCGAGGCCCTGCGCGGCACCAACACACCATTGGGTTTTTGGACGAGCTTCTCCCCCATCTTCGACACGCCGACTCACGCATGGGGCAAGACACAGGGGTTCGAACTGCAGCATGACGCCAGCTACTGCCTTGCCGGCCCGGTGTACTTCGCGGCGATCAAGGCGCGGCTGGAAGAAATCGTCCGCACGTACGGGATGAACACCATCAATTTTGACGGCATGTACTGGGGGCAGGGGTTTGGGTGCAACACGCCGGGACACGGCCATCTGGTGGGCGAAGGCGAGGAGACCGGCGTATACGCGACCGAGCGCATCGTGGAGAACAAGATGGCGATCTTCGAATCGCTGCGGCACATTAATCCGCGCATCGTGCTCGACTTGTTCGTGTGCAACGAATGGGCCAGTCCCTGGTGGCTGATGGAACTCGACGGAGTTCATACCGTGGCGGGCGACACGCTCGGCTGCGATATTCCTTCCCCATGGCTGCGCGACGAGTTGATCACGGTGCGCGACATCCAGGTGTTTGAGGAGCATCGCCGCCTGCGCCGGCAGTTTCCGCTGTGGGCGGAGGACCTCTACGGGACCCAAGTGCGCAGCGATCACCTGATCGACGGCGTCGTGGTAAAGGGCGAGTCCATGGCGGCGCGCTGGGAAGACGAGTACGTGATGGCGCTGGCGGGCAGAGGCGCCGTGGCGAATCACATCATCTGCTCCGACCTCGGCGTGCTAGACGCATCGGAAGGCGGGCTGAAGTTCCTGGGGCAGGTTGGGAACTGGGTACGGCGTAACGCGCTGCTCTACCGCAACGCACGGCTGCTCGGCGGAGAACCCGCGAAACGGCAGCCTTACGGGTACAGTCACGGGGACGAGCGTGGCCGAAGTCTCGTAGCGCTGCGGAATCCCTGGATCGAACCGCGCGACTTCGAGCTGGTGCTGGACGAACAACTCGACCTGGGGCTTGTGACCGAGCCTCTGTACGTGACCGTGGTGTACCCGTACCGGGAATGTCTGGGACAAGTGGAGTATGGATCGTCGGTGTTTGTTCCCCTGCGCGATTACGACGTGGTGTTGCTGGAGGTCCGGACCGCCTCGCGCCAGTTCGTCAATGTAACCGAGCCCGCGCGTTGGTCAAACACCGAAGGAGGGGGCGTGCGCGTGTGCGATACGAGCAGCCTTCGGCAGCTGCCTTCCGGACGTCTCCTGCAGGAAGCGGGCGAAGGTGAATTGCGCGTCTCCGGAACGGTGGAGATACCGCGGCAGAGTGCGGGCGGCACGCTGATGTTGATGCTGCTGCCGCGCCGCGGAGACGTGCAGCGCGTGGAAGCGACGGTGGACGGCACACCCGTGGAAGTCGCGTTGCACGAGCGGACACGCGGCAAAGGACAAGATGCTTGGGCGCTTGTGAGTGTTCCGTCCGGCGAACATGAAGTGAACGTAGCCGTTACCGGGCGCGGCACCGGCCAGATTGGCGCATGGTTGCGGGCCGAATACGAACTTACCCCTGCGGTTTTCACCCGCATGAAATCGCCCGAGGGCGATTTCTTTCCGGTGTTTGCGCCGGAATCAGATCGCCGCCTGACGACGTTGCTGCCGGTACAGGACTACTCCCTCCCACTCTCGCCGCTGCCGGAAGGGGACGTGGCGGCCATGAGTGATTTGCGCGGGCGTTGCCTGGAGGCCACGGTGGGGTTCTTCAACGTGGGTTGGGATACATCGTGCTGGCCGGACGACCCGGTGTTGCGCATCGGAACTGCCACGTTTAATCGCGGGGTGGGCGTGCATGCGCCCTCCACATTGGTGTTCGACATTGACGGGGCCTACAAGCGGTTCCGGTCCAAGGTAGGCCTTCACGGCGTTCCCGAGGAGCGCAAGCAGCCCGGCGCAAAGACGGGGACATGCGAGTTCGTGGTGGAAGGCGATGGCAAGAAGTTGTACGAGTCGCCGGTATTGCGCGAAGGCGACGCGCCGCTCGCCGTAGAAGTGGATGTCACTGGGGTCAAGCTCCTGACGTTGCGCACGACGAATGCGGGCGACTCGAACTATGACGACCTTGGTGCGTGGGGCGAGGCGCACCTGGAACGGTGAGGCGAGGGCAGGTACACAGAGACGTTCCCTTCCGTCGATGAATCGAAGCGCTGTGCTGCCACGCTCAGCGAGCGAGGCAGTACTGTCGGGCGTTCCGCTTACCCTTTTTGGCACACTGCTGGGCTTGAACCATTTCAAGGCCATGGGCTGGAAGCCTATGCCACCTCAGGGGGCTGGCGCTTCCCAGATGGTCGCGGCGATGTAGCGTTCGGGTTGCTGGTGATCCTGGAAGTAGTAGAGAGTCACGATTTTGCCGTCTTCCCGCTGTACGGTTTGCGGATAACCGATGTCCCGTCCGGCCCCGTCGTCGCGAAGCGTGATCTCATCGCCCCAGGTATTCCCGCCGTCGCTGCTGAATCGCGCCCGCATGCCGAACGGTGCGGCGCGATAGCCGTACGTGATGCAGAGGCGCCCGTCCTTCAGTTTAATCATGCTGGCGGGGTTTCCCTCGCCCGTGTCCTCGACGGGCTTGTTCAGAAACGACCAGGTCTTGCCTCGATCCTCTGAGACATAGGCATCGAGCAAACTGTGATCGCCTTCGCGGTGGCGGACCGCCGTCAGGAGTTTGTCTTCCGCCAGACGCACCGTGGTCGGCATGATCGAGTAGCCTGTGGGCTCCGGGGCGATCCAACTCACGAAGTCCCATGTTTTGCCACCGTCGGTGGTCCGCGCGCAGAATGGCCGCCCTTCCTTGCCGTTGGTCTTGGAGGCAGTCAGGAAGAGCATGCACTCCTGCGGACCGAAGACCTCGTAGTCCGTCCGCGCCGCAATGCCTTTCTGACCGAAGAGGGGGAGCTTGTACGGCCCGCTCCAGTTCTTGCCGCGGTCGATCGAGTAGTAGAAGCGGGACGGTTCGCTTTCAAGACTCGACATGCGAGCGGTCAGCGCGAAATCAGGGTGCGAGAAATCGATGCCGCCGGGGCAGTCGATGGCTGCTTTGATCTCCTGCCCGGGTGTTTCGGTGCCGTGCAACGAAGTTCCTTGAGGGATGAGCATGCCCTTCTCGGCGGGATGCTCGAGCTTCCACGTCTCTCCGCCATCCAGGCTGCGGGCAAGCCAGTGCTCCTCGGGTTTCTCGCGGTCGATGTTGTGCCGTTCGGGTCCCAAGTCCTTGTAGTAGCCGCGGCTGAAGCCCACAAGGATTTCATTGCCCCAAATCCAGATGCCGTGGTTCGCGGGCCACCCTCCGAAACGGCCGGACTCCTTGTACACATCGATGTGACGGGGCTCGCTTCCCCCCTCCGCACCCCAGGATAACGGCGCGCCGATGGCTGCCGTTAAAAGCGCTGCGATCAGAATCTTCATGATGGGATCCTCATGGGTTGCCGGTCTGTGTCTGCGCCGACGGAACGATTGCGATGGTATACGGGTCCATTTCAACGGGAGTGGCGCCAGGCACAGTGACCTCGGCCTTGTCATCGCGATAATTGAGCAGTGCGAAGGACCCGTTTTTCAAGGCGCTCACGTAGACCTCGTCCGGTTTGTCGGTTTGCAGCATGCGCAGCGTTTGCGGGTCCAGGGTGCCCAGCGCCAGCAGTTCCTTTTCAAGGGCGTTTGCGAGTCGCGTCGGTGGCACGCGATCATCCAGAACAAACAGGACCTTGCCCTTGCCGGTTTGGCCCCTGCGCCACGCATCGTATACGGAGCTGTCGCCCTCGACGGTGGTGATGGGCGCGAAACGCCATTGCGCCACAAGGACGGTGCCCCCCTCCTGAACCCACGCGTTGATTTGGTTCAGGGCATCCCGTTCGATCATCTGGTTCCAGAGAAGCAGAAGGACTTTGTATCGCGGGAGAGCCCCATCCAGAACCATGCGCTCGCTGCAGAAATCGAAGTCCAGCTTCGGGCGGAGCGCCGCCACCTGGCTGTTAAAGGTGAAAGCATAGAGATTGCGGAAGACCGCGTCGTCTAGCTTGCCCATCGTGTCGGGATACAAGGCGGCTACTTCGATGAAAGGCTCGTCGCGCTGATCAAGCAGCGGCGCGTGCGCAAGCCACTTATCGACGGCCTGATCATTGCCCGTTAGGTTAGTGTAGTAATAGAAGAGATGCTGGCCGTTGTTGATGAGGATGTTGTAGAGCCGCGCGATGACACCGCGCGCGCTGCCGAAACCGGCAGGTTCGGAACCAAAGGAGACGCCGTAGAAGCGCGCGGCCGAACTCATCATGCGCGTGGCGACGAAGTTCTGCGCGTAACTGTCTGTTTCGTTGGTGGCACGAATGCCCCCATGGACCTTGGCCATGCTCTTGGTCTGGTCGGTGAAGTCGGTGCCCGATTCCACGAATCCCCAGCCGCCGGAAGACTGGTAGACGGGGGTATTGGGCATGGACTGGCGTGCCCATACGGCCCAGTCCTCGCACCACCCGGTCATGGCATCGACGTACCAATCCACGAAGTCCTTGCGCTTGCGGGGACTCTCGGCGAACTGCGGGATGAATGTGGGCACGTCTTCAAAGGCGTTGTACGTCTCTCCCCAAGCGGTGTTCAGTTCGGCGATGCTGGCATACCGCTTTCGAAGATAGCCCTGGAAATGGCCGGCAGCGTTCGGGTCGGCCGCCCACCACCCGATGTGGATGTGCTCGCGCTCGTCGCCGTAGCCCCAGTTGCCGCCCGCGGGATACTGGGATTCGCCATAATTGCCGCTCGGTCCAAGCCGCACACCGAGCAAGGCATCCATCGAACCATAGTGCTCACCGAAGGCCTTGAAGTATCGCTCCACGTGGGGGCGTTGGTGTCCAGTGAAGATGGTTTGGATGTTGTTGCGCTTGTTGTGTTCCAGGCAGACAAACCCGATGTTCTCCGGAGAATCGTGAAACCACGGGGGCAGCGCATACGCGGAACCGACGATGAGCAGCGGAAACCAGCGCAACCCGTAGCGCTGGGCTTCCGCGACGACGCCATCGTAGAAACCCCAGTCAAAACGTCCTTGTTCGGGCTCCACGAAGTTCCACTTCACATAGCTTTCGACACCGGTGAATCCCAGCGCACTCGCAATCGGGCAATACACGCGCATCTGGTCCAAAGCGGCCGGCAGTTCTTCGGGAGTTTTTGCATCGGCGCCGACGGACATCACGAGTTGCATCGGGCGTTTCAGTTCAAACGGAGGCGTCGCGGGCGCGGCGGGTGTCTCCTGTTGAATCGATTCCAGCAGTCCGGGCTCCAGGGAAGGCAGCA
>JADLCA010000066.1 GCA_020847495.1 Candidatus Hydrogenedentota bacterium
ATGCCCATGCCACCTCTTAATCTCCTTTTTCAATCGGTGCAATCGGCGAAATCGGTGGATAACCATCCTCGTTTGGTTGCGGCTGGGCCGCGCTGGGCTGGTATGGCGGCGGCCCTACAGGCCTCAAAAGAGGCAGTGCCGGAATTGGTTCTCGTCGTTCTTCTCTGGACTTTGCGCTTCTGCGTTTGAATGAATTGAAGGCCTTGGGCAGGATGCCCATGCCTCCTCTGCGTCTCTTCTTGAATCGGTGTGATCAGTGAAATCGGTGGACAACGCTCTTGATTTGGTCGTGGCCACGCCACGATGGGCTACTTTCAGCTGTCCCTGTGTGCCACAGGATGTGGAGCGGTACGCGTATCACATGCACGCGGCGCCGGTAAAGTTCGGAAGGATATCGAAGCTCCAGAGCGGGAGGGAAACCTGTGTTACAACGCATTCAGGCGTCGCTGCGCCTCGCGATCACTCCCCATTGAAATAGACTCTGAGAATTGCGCTTCGTTTACCTCCCCTCCCACGAAACAGGACCTGAACGCGCATTTTTCCCCGCAGCTTGAACGCGTTCGCGGTAGTACGGTCTAATGCAGGGGTGGCAACCGCACGGTGTGCAGCCAGACGGGCCTGGCTGCGGCGCGGTCCACAGGGGGAACTCAAGGCGGCCACGTGTGCGCAAGAGCCTTGGGTTAGAGCCAGCGAATCGAGATCGCAAGTCCACATCCATGGAGAGGGGGCACCATGCCGCGTCGCGCCGACATCAAGAAAGTCATGATTATCGGGTCCGGTCCTATCGTGATCGGACAAGCCTGCGAGTTTGACTACTCGGGCACGCAGGCCTGCAAGGCGCTGCGCAAGCTCGGCTACGAGATCGTGCTGGTGAATTCCAACCCGGCCACGATCATGACGGACCCGGCCATGGCGGATGCGACCTACATCGAGCCGCTGAACGCCGCGTCGATGGAGGCAATCATTGCCAAGGAGCGGCCTGACGCCTTGCTTCCGAACCTTGGAGGCCAGTCGGGCCTGAACCTCTCCGCGACCCTCGCCCGGGAAGGCATCCTGGAAAAGTACAACGTCCGTGTCATCGGGGTGCAGGTTGACGCGATTGAGCGTGGGGAGGACCGCAGTGCCTTCAAGGAGACGATGAACCGGCTCGGGATCGAAATGCCCAAGAGCGAACTGGCCTACAGCGTCGAAGAGGCGGAACGTATCGCGGACACACTCGGCTTTCCTGTCGTTGTCCGGCCCGCGTACACCATGGGCGGCACAGGCGGCGGGCTGGTTTACAACGTTGAAGAGTTGCGGACTGTCGCGGCGCGCGGGCTCTCGGTCAGCCTGGTTCACCAGGTCCTCATCGAAGAGTCGGTGGTGGGTTGGGAAGAGCTTGAACTTGAAGTGGTGCGCGACGCCAAGAACCAGATGATCACGGTGTGTTTCATTGAAAATGTGGACGCCATGGGCGTGCACACCGGAGACTCCTATTGCACGGCGCCGATGCTCACCATCGCGCCGGAGCTTCAGGCGAAGCTCCAGAAGTACTCCTATGATATCGTCGAGGCCATCCAGGTCATCGGCGGAACGAACATCCAGTTCGCGCACGACCCGAAGACCGGCCGCGTGGTTGTCATCGAAATCAACCCCCGCACCTCGCGCTCTTCCGCGCTGGCGTCGAAGGCGACGGGCTTCCCGATTGCGATGGTGTCGTCGCTGTTGGCGGGCGGCTTGACCCTCGATGAGATTCCTTATTGGCGCGACGGCACACTGGAGAAGTACACGCCATCGGGCGAGTACGTCGTGGTGAAGTTCGCGCGCTGGGCCTTCGAGAAGTTCCGGGGAGTCGAGGATAAGCTCGGCACCCAGATGCGCGCCGTCGGCGAGGTGATGAGCATCGGCAAGAATTACAAGGAAGCCTTGCAGAAGTCCATCCGCTCTCTCGAAAACGGACGGCACGGTCTGGGTTTCGCCAAGGATTTCAATTCAAGGCCATTGGCCGAATTGCTGAAGATGTTGCGGTATCCCACGAGCGAGCGTCAGTTCATCATGTACGAGGCGTTGCGCAAGGGCGCGAGCATCGACGAACTCTTTGACTTGACCTACATCAAACCCTGGTTCATCGGCCAGATGAAGGAACTGGTCGAGCTTGAGGAGCAGATTCTGAAGTACAAGGGAAAGGAGCTGCCGGACGATCTCCTGGTCCGCGCGAAGAAGGACGGCTTCGCGGACAAGTATCTCTCCAAGCTTCTGGAGATTCCCGAGAGACATATACGCGAACAGCGCCTTGCCCTCGGGGTCAAGGAAGGGTGGGAGCCGGTGCCGGTAAGCGGCGTCGAGAATGCGGCCTACTACTTTTCCACGTACAACGCTCCGGACGCGGTCCCGGCTCAAGAGGGCCGCAAGGTCATGGTGCTGGGCGGAGGTCCAAACCGCATCGGCCAGGGAATCGAATTTGACTACTGCTGCGTTCATGCTGCGTTCGCGCTGCGCGATCTCGGCGTCCAATCCATCATGATCAACTGCAACCCCGAGACCGTTTCGACGGACTACGACACTTCCAACAGGCTCTACTTTGAACCGCTCACGGTTGAGGATGTTCTAAGTATCTACGAGAAGGAAAAGCCCGAGGGCGTCGTCATCCAGTTTGGCGGGCAAACCCCGCTCAACATCGCGCGCGAACTCGCGGAGGCCGGTGTGCCCATTCTCGGGACGTCGCCCGCAACTATCGACCTCGCCGAGGATCGCGACCAGTTCCGGGAGGTCATGGCGAAGCTGGGCATTCCCTATCCGGAAGCAGGCAAGGCCGTCACGGTGGACGAGGCCCTCGAAGTGGCCAAGCGGATCGGTTATCCCGTGATCGTGAGGCCGTCGTACGTGCTTGGCGGACGCGGTATGGAGGTGGTCCACGACGATCGGAGTCTTCGCGAGTACATGGCCGCGGCAGTCGAGGTCACGCCCGAGCGTCCGATAATCATCGATCGCTTCCTGCAGGAGGCCATCGAAGTGGAGGCCGACGCGATCTGCGACGGGCACCAGGCTTTCGTACCCGCCGTGATGGAGCATATCGAGTGGGCCGGCATTCATTCCGGCGACAGCGCCTGCGTGATTCCGCCCATCAGCCTCGCGCCGAAACACATTGACACCGTCAACGAATACACGCGCCGCATTGCGTTGGAGCTAGGCGTTGTCGGACTCATGAACATTCAGTATGCCGTCGCCAATGAAGTGGTCTACATTCTTGAAGCGAATCCGCGCGCGTCGCGCACCGTGCCGCTTGTGTCCAAGGTGTGCAACATACCCATGGCCCGGATTGCCACGCAGATTCTGATGGGGGCCAAGCTTGCCGACATGAACCTGAGTAACGGCAATCTCACTCACTTCGGCGTCAAGGAAGCCGTGTTCCCCTTCAACATGTTCCCGGAGGTGGATCCCGTCCTTGGCCCTGAAATGCGTTCGACGGGAGAGGTCCTGGGCATGGCGGACAGCTTTGGTTTGGCGTTCGCGAAGGCTCAGGAAGCCGCGGGCGGCGCGTTGCCCACTTCAGGCAATGTGCTGATCACGGTCGCCAACGACGCGAAACCCGGCGTGCTGGAGACTGCGCGACAGCTTCGCGATGTGGGCTTCGGCATTCTGGCGACGCGCGGCACGCAGCGTTTCCTTGAAGATAACGGCGTGCAGTGCGAAGTCATCAACAAGATGACCGAGGGGCGTCCTAATATCGTGGACGCCATTGTGAACGGCGAGATTTCCATGATCATCAACACGCCGAAGGGCAAGCTCGGCAGTCAGGATGACGCATACGTGCGCAAGGCCGCCATCAAGCACAAGATTCCTTATATCACAACGACAGCCGCGGCCTTCGCCGCTGCGCGCGGGATCCGTGCACGCAAGGAAGAACGCGACGCTACACGCTCGTTACAGGAATACCACGAAAGGCTGCGGCGCTGATCGTTCGCGTGCTCAATCGCCTATGACATGTGCTGGTAAGGTTACTACTGTTCTCGGAATTCGGGAGGTGGGCCGGTAAGCCAGTGCAGTTCCTGCCGGCGGATCTTCCGCGCTTCGAAAAGTTGGAGCACGGCGTCGCGTTCGGCATTTGACAAGCGCGCGATTCCTTTGTCGTCGAGCCAGCCGTTACTGGTGGCCAGGGGCGTGTCGTAGTGCTCCACGCCGAACTGCGTCCAATTGAAGTTTGTAACGGCGCGCCAATTGCACGACCAGAGAACGTTGCGGTAGTTCGGGAAGATGCCGTACGGCCAAACTGACGGTCGGCTGTGGCTGTCCTGATAGCAGCCATGCGCCATGATCGCGTACGGGGGGACGTCTGTCCAGCGCTTCACTTCATCTGAGGTCGCGCCGATGCAATCGCTCACGAGAAAAGCCAGATCCGCCCGAAAGTCTGTCGTGAGTTTTGTCAGGTCGCGCGTCAATCGCATCATGGCGGGAGCGGCGTACGCGCGTTGCGGCGCAGTTTCGGGCGTCATCATGTGTGCGCGCACCATGAAGGTCTCATCCCACACGAGCGCGTCGATCTCCCTGCCATATTCGGCGAGGAGCGCCTTGAGATAGCCGATATACCATTGGTAGACGTCTGGATGCAGCGGGTTCTGGGCGTATGCTTTCCCGATGGTATCCGGACCGTTCCAGCCACCCCAGAAGAGCACGCGGTCCTCAGCGAACCGGCCGGCGCCTTCACAGGCGGTGAGTCCGTCGGCGAAATACAGAGCAACGCGAAAACCCCGATCCTTCGCATAACGAATGCGGCGGTGCATTTCCGCTGTGGTCATAGAGAACGATTCTGATGTTGTGAACCCTTTCTCCTTCACCGCATCGGCATTCGGGAAGGCGGTCCATGCTTCATCGAGCCGCCCTGTATCCGCGTCGAACGTGTACCGGCCCAGCAAGTCGTACCAGCCATGAAGCGTGAAGACGATCTTCTGGCGATCGCCGGGCGCTATCAGTTGTTCCAGCGCGTCGATGTCCTCGAACCAGCCCTTACCACCGTGGCTGAGGTAATCGTAGTGCTGCCACGCGACATCATGCAGCCAATCGGGACCTTCGGGAACATCGGCCAGCGCCGTCGCGTACCAAGCGTTCAGGGCCGTTTCGGGACCGTCGCTGTGGACTACCGTCCAGTAAGTTCGCGTGAATGGTTCCGAATGCCGCGACGCGAACGTGACGCGCGCATGTTCCGCGCTGTTGAGCGAAAAGTCCGCTCCCCAGAATGGATCGCCGATGAAGGTGAACCGCAACGACTGCTGGGGCACCGCCGTGCTTATCAGAGGTATCGCGAGCTGGCGTTCCGTTGTTTGTCCTGACTCCGGCTCGGGACCGAACGGCCAGTACCATTGTGTTTGTTCAAACGGGGACTTCACTCCCACGCCGTCGATGCGGGGAGCAAAGTTCGTCACATTCTGAGGGGCCGTAGATAGTTCCGATTCCAGTTGGAGGCGAACACTCGCGCTTTTGGGTGGATTCATCGTCACGGTTCTGCGGATTGTTGGAGAGCCACCCAAATTCAGGAACTCGATGCGGTACTGCGCCTGCGCTTCAGTCGAATCGGCATTGCGATACCGGAATTCGACGCCGCCTTCGATGTCTTTGGCCTCGATACTCGTGCTGCCGAGCGCCACACCTTCGATGGCCGAAGTCAACGAAGCTGCCGTCATTGCTTTTTCGCCGGTCCCGCTTTGCAGGGTCATTGCCCCTTGCGCATCAATCTGGAGGGTCCAGTCCCCCTGATGGAAGGTCCGGCCGGACTCTTCCGGCTGGGCGAACAGCATCGATGCCAAGAGCATTGATAATATGGCTGCGTTCAGCATCGCAGGAGCCCTCCCTCTTTCACTCGCCCAAGGCTCACTCGTTGTGGCAGGAGCGTCTCCCGGCTATTTGGCCTTAACGTCGAAGCAATAGAGTGTTGTGTCGTAGCGCAGATAAAGCCGTCCACCCACGACCACCGGGTGTGCCCAACTCGGGCCCTTGCCCTCTACCTGGACTTGGCCCTTGATCTCCATGCCGTCTGGCGAACACGTTGCCAAGGCGGCACGGCCGCTCTTTTCGCTATACAGATAGAGCATGCCGTCTGCCCAGCACAATGAGCCCTTCCCCACTCCGGGGTGCTTCCACTTCACTTCGCCCGTTTTGAGATTCAGGCACGATACCCCGTCGCCGTTGTCGCCATAGATGTAGCCTTGCTCAATGATGTAACCGCCGTGGTGACACACCATGTCCGCGGTGGTCCACGCGGGTGAGGCTTTCCCGCCGGGTTCAAGCTTCATACAGATGCCGCCTTTGCCATAGCCGTTGGCCCAGAACACGTAACCGTCGGCATAGGCTGGAGTCGGACAATTGGCGGTGTTGCCCGCGGAAAAATCGTTAGTCCAAAGGACTTCGCCAGTCTCCTCCTTGAGACAAACCAGCCCCGCCTGCGTACCGGTGACGATCATGGGGGTGTTTTCAAACGTGAAGGGCAGACACGAGCCATACTCCGGCCCGGCCGAATAGCCCTCGCTGGCCCAGATGGTGTCTCCGGTCGTTTTGTCCAGCGCGCGAACGCATTGGGCGCCGCCCGGCTTCACGATCATCCACTTCTCGCGAATGAGCGGAGTCTCCGCGTATCCCCAGCCTCCAGGCGCTCCGCCGAATTCGGACATCTCCTTGGACCAGCGCAGCGATCCGGTCGCTGCGTCATAGCAGCCGAGCAGGCCGGTCGCCGAAAGGAGGTACACGCTGTCGCCGTCGATGGCCGGCGTCGAACGCGCGCCCGGACGGTCTTGCGTCCAAGCCTGACCAGCTTTCGCGTTCCACAGTGGTTGGCCATTCATGTCGAAGGCATACAACATGAGGGTGTCTTCGACATCGCCGGTGATGAAGATCTTGCCGCCACTGATCGCGACGGTTGAGAAGCCCCGACCCAGGCCGCCGGCCTTCCAGACCAGCGCGGGCCCTTCGCCGGGCCATTCCTTGAGCAGACCCGTATCGAGGCTCTTGCCGTCGTGATTGGGGCCGCGAAATCCGGGCCACTCCGCATCCGCGCACCACGCGGAACTGTTGAGCGCCAATGCCAGCAACAAAGGTACACAGGAAGTCCAAACCAAACGATTGAGCATAGCAGACTCCTTCAGATGCCCCGCGTCCTGCTCACTCGCGTTACGCGAGGAGGCCCCGTAGCGTTTCGATATGCCTGGGTATTGCGACAAACGGGTCTTCTTCTTCCTCGTATTCAAGAACAAGATAGCCGCGGTAACCGGCCTTGCGCAGGATCTCGACGATGCGGGCGAAGTCCGCGGGCGTGCGTTGATCCTGATGACGCATGGAGACCTTGATCTGCGCATTGAAGGCGTAAGGTGCGATGACCTCGAGTTCCGCGTAGGGGTCCGCGGAGGTGAAATTGCCGCTGTCGAAGTTGACACCAAACCAGGGCGACGTCTTCACGCCCTTCACAATACGCATCATCTGCTCAACGGTCGCGGTGATACCGCCGTGGTTCTCCAGAGCGAGGAAGACGCCGCGCTGCGCCGCGTAATCCAGGGACTCGTCGATGCCCTGGATGCAAAGCTCCAGGGCTTGCTCTTCCGCCATGCCCTCGGGCACTTTGCCGGCGAAGATGCGAATGACCGGCGCGCCCATCGTCGCGGCGTGGTCGATCCACTCCCGCGCGTCGGCCAACTGCTTGTCCCGGTCCGGGCCCGGGGGCACGCAGAAGTCATTGCCGATTGCCGTGCCGGAGATATCCAGTCCGAGACGGAAGGTCAACTCCTTCATGTGGATCAGGAAGTCCTGCGTGATCGTCTCCGGAAAGTAGTAGCTGGTTGGTTCGCACGCGTCGAGATTCAAGTCCGCACAGAACCGCACGAAGTCATCCAACTGTATTTTCGCCTTCGACGCATCCTCTCCGGATCCGCGTCTCGGAAGAAGCTTGTTGAAGGAATACGCTGCCAGGCTCAGCTTCATATACGGCTTGTCGGTGCGCACCGGGGGCTCAGCCGCGCCCGTGCGAGGCGCGACACCGCCGAGCACGAGGGCGCCTGCCGCCACGGCGGTTTGTTTCATGAATCCACGTCGATTGCTGGGGAATTGGTCCACGATAAGTCTCCTTCACGTGAGTGGCCCGCTGCACGCGGGCGCGGACAGATCCTCTCATCAGGGTCTGCCCGCACTGGCGCCAGCGGCGTAATTCTGCCAGACTCGTACGTGTTTTGGCGAATGGATATTCGGGACTGACACCGTCTTTCGCGAAGACTTTGCGCGCCGAGATTCCTATCTCGGCAGCGAAACACGGTGTCTGTCCCTTAGACCCGGGACATGAGGAGGCTTGTATGATACGCGTGAAAGATGCTGGCAAAGGAAAGTACGAGGTCACCGTCGCCCAGCGCACAACCACTGTGCACACTGTGTCCGTGTCGCCCGAGTATTACCAAGCCTTGAGCGGTGGGCGCATATCCAGCGAAAGACTCATCGAGATGTCTTTCGCATTCCTGCTGGAGCGCGAAAGCAACACCAGCATTCTGTCGTCCTTCGACTTGCCGGTTATCGGGCGGTATTTTCCCGAGTACGAGCGGACGATCAAGAGCCATATAGCAGGGCTATCCGATTGAAGAGCTTCAGAGCGTGTTTCAAAAGTTCGGCTACCCGTATAGTAGCGCTGCCCTGCAAGTCCCGCCTGCAAGTCCCGAAGGGACGACAGAAAGTAGCCCCGGATTTCAATCCGGGGTCCTCCGAGCCCCCCTTCGTGCAGTCCCGGGGGGACGGCAGAGCCCATCATGCGACGTCATTTATACCACTTCTGACGGTTCGTGAAGATGGAGGGAACGCACGCGGTCTGCGACTCGTCTTCCGTTCTCTGCCGTCCCTCCGGGACTTTAACGTGGGTTAGTGCCGGGACCCAGGGTTGAAACCCTGGGCTACTTTCTGCCGTCCCTCCGGGACTGCACGAAGAGGGGGGCGCGGGAGATCCCGGGTTGAAACCCTGGACTACTAACTTGCAGGATCTTAAAGAAGTTACGCACATTCTGCGCGGCTTTCGAACTCAGTTGGCCTACAGTCGCATGCACCAGAAGCATGTTGGCCTTTCAGGCCGCCAGAGCGCGGCGTGCACCCACAGCCCTGGTAACGGCGCACGGGGGTAGCCACGGGTGGAGCCGTAGGCGAAACCCGTGGATGGATGCTGCGCCATACGCTCAAGCCCCAGCGTGGGCGGGGGAAGTCCAAGCGGCTGAGGTCAGCCCAATTCAACTGG
>JADLCA010000067.1 GCA_020847495.1 Candidatus Hydrogenedentota bacterium
CTTGCGGGGATGCCCTCCTGCCCGAGGCGCTCCGCCCCTTTCAGGCCTTTGGAAAGGGACTCGTATACGATGGGAATCTGCATGCCCTCTTCGAACGCATCCCGTTCGGCAGGCGAGAGGTCCGCATCTGCGACCGTGAGTTCGGCGATGGATGACTCCCCGCGCCAATTGGCCAGGAACGCACGCAGCGAGTTCCGGACCTCGCGCGACACCGTCTGAGGGTTCTCCCGCATGCTTTTCGCGCCAATCGGCAAGGGCCGCACGTAGGCGATGGACCGGTTGTAGACGATGGTGAGAACGCAGGCGGCTTCGCGCACGTGCAACAGCGCGTGCAGCCCGGTCACCGCGCGGCGGTTGCCCAACCACAGGCTGGTGAGACCCGCCACGTCCAGGCTGATGCCTTCGATGAGCACGCCGGCCTCCGCAAGAACCGACACCTGCTCGTCCAGCAAGGTGCGCCGGACTCCGACGGCCAAGACCTCGGTCTCACCATCGATTTCACGGATGACGCCGTGGTCGACCGAAAGGTCTTCCACGGGAACGGCAAGATACGGTTCGAGTTCAAACGCGACCGCCGCGGAGACTTTGCTCCGCCCGCGAAATGGGATGTTGAGGGCGCGCACGATGGCGTGCTGACATCCGACGCTCAACACGTAGAGCTGAGGCCGCGACTTGATGCGGCCCAGGATTTCGCGCGCCGTTTGGACCTGCGCGGCATGCCGGCCTTCGGATCCCGCGGACGGCGCACGCTGAGCGTGGGTTTCCAGCACGATGGGAACCTTTCCGCCAGTCTTCACCACGGCGACGCGGATCTCATCGCCCTCGATCTCAAATGCGGCGATTTTCGCCGACAGCTTCATCGTAGTTCTCTCCATTGCAGCAGGCGGAACCCTTCGGCGCCCATCTGGACGTCGCGCCAGAGCACGGCCTCGATCCGCACTCGGGCCTCCCCCGCCAGACCATTGCCGCGCAGGCGGAATGCGCTGCTGGCAACGGTGAAGGGGTTGGACTGCGTGGTTCTCCCGCTTTCCTCGTTACGGTCGTTATCTTCCGGTTCGGAAATCACTACTCCTCGGGTTTCGATGTCTTCTTCTGAAATGAACGGGCTCATCTCCCGCTCTTCGACTGCAATTTCCGCCAGGCCCGGCATCCCTATCGCCTCGCCGAGAGCCAGCAGTAACTCGTATGGGGCGGTGTTGAGATTGATCTTGCCGGTCCGGTGGCCATTCACCGTCAGCAATTCTGACAAGGGCACCTGCTCCAGTTCCGGATCGCCAAAGTAAAGCTCCGGCGTGATTCCCCGGATAAGGAGTAATTCCTCGACGGAAGAAATCGGCCCGTTCTTGCAGATGAACGGTTTCGAGAGCGACTGGTAGTAGTCCGATTCCGCGCCGTTGGGCCGCGTGTCGTCATCGGAATCAATCCAGTCCAGGATCGCGTCGACCACGTCCCCTTCCGCGCCGCGCTCTTCAAACAGATATTGCAGCGCCAGTTCGAGCGTCTCATCCGGCTCTTCCATTTCGTCATACTCGGGCTCGGATGTTTCCGAGGACTCCTCCTCAGTGGATTGCCGGCGCGACCCGCGGCGGAACAATGCGTTCAGGTTCAGCTTGCCAAACTCGTCGCTGATGGAACACTCCATCACGGCATTGTTGAGTTCTTGAAACGGAACGCCATACGCCCAGGGTTCGTCCAGGCTGTCGTAGGCCACGCCACCCGAAATCGCTTCCGAAGACGACCCCTGCTGGCCGCTGGAGGAACCCGCGACCGCCTCGCCGGGCATGGTCAGCGCGTCCGAAACCAGCATCGACAAACCCGTATTGACGGCCGACTTGGCGGCGGTCAGCGCCTCGAAATCGCTTAGGCTGGCGGCCACCACGGAGGTTTCGACCTGCGTCTCATAGACGTACTCGACGACCAGCCCGGTCAACAGTGCGATGAACAAAAGGGTGAGCAGCAGGGCCACCCCATCATCGTTGCGGCGTGTAGAACGGCGGGCGTTCATTATCTGCGCCTCCCGCGCGACATCCCGCTGGGATCGCCAATTACCTGGACGTTGTCGTCGCTCTGTTCATTCGGATCGCGAGGGTCGCCAGGTTCCACTTCGTTCTCGGTCGCCTCGTCCTGCATCGCCTCCATTTCCGAGAGGGCGCGCGCGTCCTGCGTGCTGCCCATTCCGGCGGGCAGTGGAACGACTACTTCGAACTCCGGATTGTCGATGATGCTCAGTCCCAGGTCTTCCTCTTCCTCGAGCTGCTCTTCCGTGCGCGCGAAGTTGATGCGGACGCGTACGCACCATGGGATGCGCCCAGTGAGCTGCGAGTCCCATTCCTCCACCCACTCAGTGCCGTCGAAGTAGGAGAAATCAACGGTACGGATGGGGACCGACCACGACGGCGCCTGGTACTGCTCCTCGGCGAAGGTGACTCCGCTGTCCTCGCCTTCGGCGGGCTTCACAAAGCCGGTATCGGGGTCCAGCTCCTGAACGTTCGCGCCGAATAGCGGGGTTTCGACGGATTCCAGTTTGCGCTGCTTGTCCAGGGGATTGCCTTCGTCATCTTCGAATTCGATGGGGTCGAATTCCGATTCCGGACCGCCAATGGTGCCGTAGCGCACTTCCTTGAGATCGCCGGGAAGACCGCTGCCCCCCATGAGCGTGTTTACGGAAACGAAGCGTAGCGAGTCGTTCGGGCCATCGCGGGTCTCATCGTCGACGCCCACGAAGCGGAACACATCTTCCTCCATCGAACGGTCGGTATAGGTGGCCGTGAGATTCGCCCGGAAACTGCGCTCCAGGAAAAGGCGCAATCGCGCTTCCTCGGCACTGACGCGCGCCGCGTCCATGGTGTTGATCACACTGCTGAAACTCGTGTACAGCACGATGACGATGATCATGAGGATCGAGATCGCGATCAGCACTTCAAGCAGGGTGAAGCCGTGGCGTCTCATTCGGTGCCACTCCGTGTCAAGCCGCCCGTCCCGCTTGCGTTTGCGGCCGCATCCTCGGGGCTCATTCCCTCGGGCAAGAAGGCCGCCTCATCGCGAGTCAGCATGAAACTGCGCACTTCGCGCTTCACGTTGGGGCCTTCCACAATCACGAGCACTTCGTACAGCGCGGGGTACTCTTCACCCACCGCCTGCGCGTCAAATGAATACTTGAAGTCGGGATAGCGCTTTCCGAACTCCTGGGAGTCCGAGAAGGTGCCCGCGCACACTTCTGTTTCGGCAATGCCCATGGCTTGGGCGGTGAGATTTCGCAGCATGACTTCGTCACGCAATTCCGTATTGGCGCGCAATGCCATGTAGTGCGCCTCCAGGAGAATGAACAACGCCGAACCGAGAATGGCGACGGCAATCAACACTTCAATCAAGGTGAAGCCACCTGCGCTATCGCGCTCCGGATCTCGTGCCGCCTGCAAGGGCCTCATGGTTCAACGCCCTCGCCGCGGGAAAGGTGCGCACCGCCGGTGATCGCGTCCCACTCCACGCGGAAGACATCCCCATCCGTGCTCTGCAAGACAAAGGCAACGGCATCCGAGATGCCGACCGGAGTGATCTCGACATCGACAGTTCCCTTGACATACTCTTCATCGCCCATGCGGATCGCGGCGATCCTCACGTCCGGCGGGAGCGCGGTGCGCATCAACGTGGAGGTCGTCAGTTCTTCACGCTCCTCTTCCTCTTCCTCATCCAATGAGAATTCGAACTCCTCCAGCGGGTTGATTCCCGCGAGCAATCCGTCGCGAGGCACATTCTTCACGCGGGCTTCCAGCGAGCGGCGGAAGGACAGGTCCAGTTGGTACTCGAATTCGCGCACTTGGGTGGCGCGCTCTTCTGCGCTCAGCCCTTGTTGGCTGGCCAGGTTCAGTGCCGTCTCGACGTTAATCTCGAGGGGCTGGTTCTCGACCGCCAGGTCCGACCCTTCGAATATGCTCTCGTGCTTCTCAACCCAGCGGAGCACGCAATACTCGTTGGTCTCGAAGTTGTAACGGAAGGTGACGGCTTCCTGCTTGAACGCGGAGTAGGCGATGGCGGCGCGGCCATAGTTGGCCAAGTGACGCGCGCTCCCCTCCAACTGATTGAATGCGAACACCGGCATCAGACGGGGCATGGCGATTGCCAGCACCAGAACGATGAGTCCGGTGACAAAGGCCAGCTCAATCAGCGTGAACCCGGCGCGCCGTGACGCGCACACGGGTGCAAACCGCATCCAGCCGTTTGGTTGGGGCACCATAGCGACGCCTTCACAGGTCACTGCTTCGCCTGGAGATTCCAGCTTTGGACATCCGCGTTGAACCCATCCCCTCCCTGCACACCGTCGGCCCCGTACGAAACGAGATCATAATCACGTCCATTCTGGCCCGGGCAGGTGTAGAGATAAGGATTGCCCCACGGGTCGGGAGGAATGGACTCCTCCTGCATGAGGTTTTGCTTCGGATTGTTGATCAGGGCATTGAGCCCTTCGCTCGTCTTGGGGTAGTTGCCGAACTTCAGCTTGTACATGTCGAGCGTCATGCGGAAGTTTGCGATCTGCGTCTTGGCCGCGGCGACCTTCGCGTCATCGGTCGCGATCATGAATCTGGGCACGACGACCGCCGCCAGAAGGCTCAGGATCACGATGACCACCATCAGCTCGATAAGTGTGAAACCGGCGCTGCCGCGGAGCATCCGGACGGCCAAGCTCGCTTCTTTCCCTGTTTCATTGGATCTGCGCATGATTCATTCCTCCTAAACGCCGGAACTCATGTCGAAAATGGGGAGTAGTATCGAAAACACGAGGAAACCCACAAGGACACCCATGATGATAATCAACAGGGGCTCCAGCAGACTGACAATCCCGTTCATGGTCATTTCGATATCTTCGTCGTACGTGTCGGCGACGCGAATCAGCATGTTCTCAAGCTCGCCGCTGCGCTGGCCCAACTCCACCATGTGAAGCAGCATGGGCGGAAAAAGGCCCGTCTCGCGCAGCGGCACCGTGAGGTCGCGCCCCCGGCGTACGCCGCTCTTCACGTCGTCCATGGCGGCCTCGACGACCTTGTTCTGCACGACGCTCTTCACCACGTCCAACGCGGTCATCATGATGAGTCCGCTCTGCAGCATGGTGCCGAGGGTGCGGGAGAACCGCGCACTGATCATCTTGATATACAGCGGACCCATAACGGGCAGCTTCAGCTTGATGGCGTCCCAGCGGCGGCGGCCTTCGGGCCGGGACACCCAGAACCGCCACGCGGCGAAACCGCCGACAATCACCAGCACCAGCAGATACCACCAGTCGCGCACGAAGTTGCACGTGTTGATCATGATGGTCGTGACCGTGGGCAATTCACGCTGCTGTTTCTCGAAGATCTGGATGATCTTGGGCACGATGAAGCCCATCATGAAGGTGACAATGCCCACCCCCACCAAGGCCATCAGGATGGGATAGGCCAGCATGGACGCAATCTTGTGTTTCATGCGGACCTGACGCTCGAGAATGTCCGCCAGCCGCACGAGCACGCCCTCGAGCGCGCCGCTCGCTTCGCCCGCGCGCACCATGTTGATGTACAGCTCGGAAAAGACCCGCTTGTGCGCGGCCAGCGAATCGGCAAGGGTGACGCCTTCGTTCACGCGGTCGCGGACTTCGTAGATCGTCTTCTTCAACCGGGGACTGGACGTCTGTTCGAGGAGCGCGCCCATGGCTTCCACGAGCGGCATGCCCGCCTGCAGGAGCACCGCGAGCTGCCGTGTCATCATCGAGATGTCGCGCTGGGAAATGCGCCCCATTCCGCCGCCACCGGCCTCGGCGCCTTGCCCGCCGCTCCTCGCATTCGTCTCTTCCAGGCGGGTGGGATACAGGGCCTGCTCGCGCAGCTTGCGCCGCGCGGCCGCCGCCGTGTCCGCGTCGATGATGCCGCGTACGGACTTGCCGGATTTCGCCATGGCTTCGTATTCGTACACGCCCATAGGCCTACTCCGTCACCTCCATCAGGATGTCGTCGCGGGTGACACGCATCACTTCTTCGATCGTGGAGATGCCTTTGAATACTTTGGAGGCGCCGTCTTCGCGAAGCGTGCGCATACCCTCGCGCTTGGCCTCACGTTTGATGACGTTGGAGTCCGTGCCGCGCAGCGTCAGTTCCTGGACCTGCGGCGTCATGACCAGCAACTCGAAGATGCCGGTGCGCCCGTAGTACCCGCGGCCCTGGCACTTCTCACAACCTCTGCCGCGGTACGCGATCTTCCCTTGCGCCTGTTCGCGGGTCAACCCCAGTTCCAGGACGCTCTCGAGTTCGGGCTCGTACGGTTCCTTGCAGTGGTTGCAGATGTTGCGCACAAGACGCTGCGCCATGATAGCGATCGTGGACGAACTGACCAGGAACGGTTCGATTCCCATGTTCACCAGGCGGGTAATCGCTCCGGCGCTGTCGTTGGTGTGCAGCGTGGAGAACACCAGGTGACCGGTCAAGGACGCCTGGATGGCCATGTCGGCCGTCTCCAGGTCACGGATTTCGCCCACGAGAATGACGTCGGGGTCCTGGCGCAGGATGCTGCGCAGACCCGCGGCGAAGGTAAGCCCGATCTTGGGCCGGACCTGGATCTGGCTGATGCCGGGCATCTGGTATTCGATGGGGTCTTCCACCGTAATGATGTTCAATTCGGGCGAGCTGACGCGCTGCAAACCCGCATACAACGTGGTGGACTTGCCCGATCCGGTCGGGCCCGTCACCAGGATGATGCCGTGCGAACTGGTGATGAGTTTGTCGAACAGCTTGTAGTCGTGCGGGTCCATGCCCAACTCTTCGAGCCCAAAGAGGAAAGTCCCCTTTTCAAGAATACGCATCACGACGCGCTCGCCGTACGCGATCGGGATGATGGACACGCGGATATCGATTTCCTTGCCGCTCAACCGGATCTTGATGCGGCCGTCCTGTGGCAGGCGGTGCTCGGCGATGTTCAGGTTGGCCATGATCTTCACACGGGAAATGATGGCCGCCTGCTGCGACTTGGGCACGCTCAGTTTTTCGTACAGCACGCCGTCAATCCGGTACCGGACGCGCACCTCGCGCTCAAACGGTTCGATGTGAATATCCGACCCGCGCTCTTTCACCGCCCCGGAAATGAGGAGGTTGATGAGCTTGATGATTGGCGCCTCGTTCGCCAGGTC
>JADLCA010000068.1 GCA_020847495.1 Candidatus Hydrogenedentota bacterium
CTCCGCTTGCTTCTCCGCGTTCCTCTGCGAAGGCAACGCCTCTGCGTTTGAGTTAATTGAAGACCATGGGCAGGGATGCCCATGCCACCTCTGCTTCTCCTTCCTGACTCGGTGTCATCGGTGAAATCGGTGGATGACTATTTTCGTTTGGTTGCGGCTCTGCCGCCCTGGGTATACGACACCCCCCCCGATCTTGAGCGCTGAAGGTGCGGCACGAAGCCCAAGAAACGCGGTTACAAACCGCGTCTACTGTGACTCCTCTCCCGCGACACTTTATGCAAGCACCACATGCGAAGAAAGCCATCCCTCTTGTGGCCTGAAAGGCCAAGGTACTCGTAGCCTGGGGTAGCCCGGGGTAGGCCCGACAGAAAACTGTCAGTTTCGGTGTGCTTGGGGTTGGATTCGGCATCTGGCCAATTCGGCACACCTACAAAATATCGTGGTGTGCCCTAGTGAAGCCTACCGCATGTAGACCGCTTTGTGGCACCAAAGCGGTCAGGGCATTTCTAACGGCGCAAATTGACAAATAATTGACAATCAATGGTTTACAAAGCATAAATACTTGACACCCCAAGCCAGAACTGGTACAATACGGGATGTGCGGGGCTACCCGCAGACGACGCGTCTTCGACGCCTTGAGGTGGACGTACAGTGTTGGGTTGGCACAAAGACAAAGGGGAGGAATCTGCCGCGGCGCCGGTGAAGGAACCGGCTGCCGCCGCGCGGCCTGCCGCCCCGGTTCAACCTCCCAATCCGGCCATGGCTTCGCCACGCCAGTCTCTCCACCCGCGACTGGGTGATATGCTCGTCCAGGAGGGTGTGGTTTCCCAGGGTCAGCTTGCGGAGGCCCTGAAACGCCAAGCGGAATTCGGCGGGTTCATCGGCCAGATCATGGTTGAGATGAACTACATCAGCCAAGCCACGCTGGTGTCTTTCCTCGTCAAGCAATGCAAGATCCCGCACATCAGCCTTGTGGACTACGTGGTCAGCGAAGACTTGCTCAAACTGGTGCCCAAGGAACTGTGCCTGAAGCACCATCTGCTGCCGATCGACAAGCTGGGACGCATTCTCACCCTTGCCATGGTAGACCCGCTTGACGTAGAGGCCTTGGAGCAGATTCGCTCATCCTGCCCGGACCTGAAGATCAAGCCTATCCTTTGTGATTGGAACCACTTCGAGAGCGTGGCCAAGAAGGTGTTTCACACTGAAACCCGGGTGGCTCAAGAGGTGACTGCGGGTAGTTTCGGGCTGAGTGCGCAGAAACCCAAGAAACCGGCAGCCGCGCCCGCAGCGCCGTCCGCAGTGGCCGCCCCTGCGCCGCCGGCAACGCCAGCCGAGAGCCACCCCGGGGTGGACGCGGCGGTAGACGCGCTGGTGAAGGAAGCGGAGAGAAAGCCTGCAAGGTCCACCGCGCCGGTACGCGAGGAAGCCTCCCCCGCAGAGTCTAGAACTCCTGAGGCGGTGCGGGCGGTACGTCCGGAACCCGGGCCGGCCGCAGTCGCGCCGACGATTCAAGAGCTGCGCGCGGCGTTGAAGGAGGCGGTGGAGCCACTCTTGGCGGCTCAAAAAGCCGCGGGGTCCGGGGATTTCGCGGAGAAGGCCGGCGAGAGCATCCGGTCAGCCATGAAGGAGGTGATCGAGCCGCTTCTGCGCGCACAGCAGCCAGTCGATACCTCGGAGAAGGTTGGCGAGAGCATCCGGGCGGCCATGCAGGAGATGCTCGGACAGTTTCAGCACGCGCAGCAACAGCAAGCAGCCGGTCAGGCCGATTCGAAAGCCGTGGCGGAGGAGCTGCGCGCGACCCTCACGTCGGCGTTGTCCGAAGCTTTGGGGCCGATGGTGGAGGCGCAGAAGGCCGCCAGCGGCCCACGGCAGCCAACGCCGGAGGAATGGGCGAAGATTGTGGCCGCGGGCATGCAGACACCGCTTGGCGCCCTGGCGGCGGAGCTTCGGGGTTTGGCCGAGCAGCAGCGGCAGGTTGCGGCAGCGTCCGGCCCGGATAGTGGTGCGATCCTGGCGGGTGTTCTTCGTGAAGTGCTCGGGGAGCATGAGTCACGGCTGGCGCAGGTGGCGGCTGCGGCGACCCAGGCGGCTCAAGCGGCGGAAACGGCGGTTCGCGCCATGCAGGAGGCTCCGCGTGAGTCCTTGGACAGCGGGCGGGCCAGAACGCGCATTGCCAACCTGGAGGTATTTCCCGGCGCGGACGCCACGAAGTTGGATGCGGGGGTTCTTGCGGAAAGCGACGCGCTGGACAGTCCGGGTCTGGGTACCGGGGGCGATGAGCGGGTCCGGGAAGCGTTGGACAGCGACCGCCTGTTGGGCGGTTACACCTTTGACCAATTCCTGGCGGGGCCGCAGAACACGTTCACGGTGAAAGCGGCCCGCGCGCTGGGCGAGAAACTGGCGCGGGATTTCAATCCGTTTTTCCTGTTCGGAGATGAAGGGCTTGGAAAGACGCATCTGCTGAACGCGATCGGCAACGCGGTGCTCAAGCGCAATCCGGATCTGAGGGTGGCGTATGTTTCCGCGAGCCACTTTGCGGGTTCGCACGCGGCGGCAGTGAAGCAGGACCGCGTGTCGGAGTTCCGCGACCGGTATTGCCACTGGGACATGCTGCTGATTGACGACGTGCAGTTTCTGGCGGGTCACGCAGCCGCGCAGGAAGAGTTGTTCCACATTTTCAACGCGTTGGTCCACGAAGGACGGCTCGTGGTGATGGCGGGTGACCGGCCGCCGGATCAGCTCACCGAGATTCAGAAAGGCCTGGTTTCGCGGTTCTCATCGGGAGTAGTCACGCGGGTGCGTCCGCCGGAAATGGAGATTCGGCTCGCGATCCTGAAGTACCAGGCGGCGGCGCGGAAGATATCGGTGCCGGAGGAGATCCTGACGCTCATCGCGACACGCATCACGTCGGACGTGCGCAAAATGACCGGCGCATTGCGAAAAGTCCTGGCTTATGCCAAACTGGTCGAGCAAGAGATTACGCGCGAAATGGCCAACGAGATCCTCGACAGTCTCGGCATCGGTGAAGCCGCGTAGCGATAGGAGTTTCCTGTGCCGCCGAAGATAGCCAAACGCCGCCTGGGAGACGTGCTGCTCGAACAGGATTTGATCACCCTGGAGCAATTGCAGGAGTGCATCAATATCCAGCGTTCGACGGGCCAGAGTCTGGCGTCCATCCTGGTGTCCAAGGGATATCTGGGCGAAGAAGATCTCGTGGTGACGCTGAGCGAGCAGCTTGGCATTCCGCATATCCGGGTCGCGAACTACAACATCCCGCAGGACGTGCTGAACGAAGTGCCGGAGTCCCTCGCGCGCCAATACCAGATGCTGCCGGTGTCGGTGACGGGGGATGTGCTGACCCTGGCGATGGCGGATCCTCTGAACATCATGGCGCTCGATGACTTGCGCATGCTGACCAGCTACGAGATCGAGCCGGTGGTCGCGGTGCAGTCGGAGTTGAACGAAGCGATCCTCCGGCACTACGGGGGCCAGCAGAGCGCGAATCTCTACGAAGAGATCATGGGGGCCGAGTCGAAGCAGGACGGGATCGAGGTTGTTGATGAGCAAGAGGAGATCGAGGATATCGCGCACTCGCAGGCCGAGGCGCAGGACGCCCCGATCATCCGCCTGGCCAACCTGATCCTCGTGAAAGGTCTCGAAGCCCGGGCCAGCGATATTCACATCGAACCGTTCGAGAAGGTGCTGCGCGTGCGGTACCGTGTGGACGGGATGTTGGAGGAGACCAAGAGCCCGCCCAAGAGCGTGCAGTCGGCGCTGTTGTCCCGCTTCAAGATCATGGCGGGATTGGACATCGCGGAGCACCGGCTCCCGCAGGACGGCCGTTTCCGGACGCGGTTCAGGGGTCACGACATCGACTTCCGCGTCTCGATTCTCCCGTGTTACCACGGCGAGAAGATCGTGATGCGCGTGCTCGACAAGAGCAGCTTGACATTGGACCTCGACAAGCTCGGCTTTGCGGCCCAACCGATGGAGGCGTTCCGGGAGGCGCTGGCGTTGCCCTTCGGGATGATTTTGCTCACGGGGCCAACCGGAAGCGGCAAGACGACGACGCTTTACAGCGCCCTGCACAAGCTGAACGGGCTTGACACGAACATCATCACCGTCGAAGACCCGGTGGAATACGAGTTGTTCGGCGTCAACCAGGTCCAGACGCGGTCCGAAATCGGGCTGACTTTCGCGGCGGGCCTGCGCAGCATTCTGCGCCAGGACCCCGACATCATCATGGTCGGTGAGATTCGCGACGAAGAAACCGCCGACATTGCGATCAAGGCGGCGTTGACAGGTCATCTGGTCTTGAGCACGCTGCACACCAATGACGCGGCGAGCGTGTACACGCGTCTGATCGACATGGGAATGGAGCCATTCCTGGTGCAGTCTTCGGTGGGACTGGCGGCGGCGCAGCGCCTGCTGCGGCGCGTGTGCCCCGACTGCAAAGAACCGATCCGGGTGCCGCAGGACGTGCTGGAGCGCATTCAGTACATTCATCCGGAAGGCGCGCCGCCGCCGGCGTTCGTGCGGGGCCGCGGCTGCAACAAGTGCAAGGACACGGGGTACCGGGGCCGCCTGGCCGTGATTGAAGCGATGACCAATTATGGCGAGTTGCAGGAGCTGATCATGACGCGGCAACCCGCCAGTGAAATCAAGCGTGTCGCCATGCAGTGCGGCATGCGGACCCTGCGCCAGAACGCATTGGAGAAAGCCGCCGAAGGCGTTACGACGATTGAAGAGGTCCTGCGCGTGTCCGCGATGGACTAGGACCTTTTACCCATCGGGGGGGGACACATGTCCGATCTTTCCATCAAAGAGTTGCTGACCAAGATGATTCAGCAGGGCGCGAGCGACCTGCACATCGTGGTGGGTTCCCCTCCCATCCTCCGGCTGACCGGCAATCTGGGAGCCATGCACGAGTATCCCGTGCTCAAGCCGGAGGATACGCAGGAAATCATCTACAGCGTGATGAGCGAAGAGCAGATCGCCACGTTTGAAACGGAGCGCGAGTGCGACCTGTCTTTCGGCATCGACGGATTGAGCCGCTTCCGCCTGAACGTGTACCGCGACCGCGGTTCGGTGGTGGCGGCGTTTCGCGCGATCCCGTTCGAGATCCGGGGATTTGAAGAGTTGGGGCTGCCGCGGGTGGTCGCGGATTTCGCATACCGCCCGCTGGGTCTCGTGCTCGTGTGCGGGCCGACCGGCAGCGGCAAATCCACGACGCTGGCCGCGATCGTGGACAAGATCAACCGCGAACGGCCCGTGCACATCATCACGATCGAGGACCCGATCGAATACCTGCACAACCACAACGTGGCGACGATCAACCAGCGCGAGGTCAACGCGGACACGAAATCGTTTTCCGCGGCGCTCAAGCACGTGCTGCGCCAGGACCCTGACGTGATTCTGATCGGTGAAATGCGCGACCCGGAAACCATCGCGGCGGCGATTACCACGGCGGAGACCGGCCACCTGGCGTTCGCCACGCTGCACACCAACGACGCGTTGCAGACGATCAACCGCATTGTAGACGTGTTTCCCGCGGGGCAGCAGGCGCAGATTCGCACACAGCTTTCGTTTGTGCTCGAAGGCATTGTGGTGCAGCAGCTCATTCCGCGCGCGGACGGGATGGGGCGCGCGGTGGCGCTCGAAGTCATGCTGCCCAACACGGCCATTCGTTCGCTGATCCGCGAGGAGAAGCTTCAGCAGATCCCGTCGATGATCGAAATCGGCGCCGGCGAAGGCATGATGACCATGAACCAGTCGTTGTACCGGCTCATGCGCCGGAACGTCATCACGAGCGACATGGCTTTCAAGCGCAGTTCGGACCCTGAAGGCCTGCGCCGTCTCATGGAAAAGGGCTTGTGACCAATACCGGATTGTCCCTACCCGCGCGGTTGACTGTGGGCGGATTCGCGCCCTGGCTGATCGCGATTGGCGCGGTCCGCGTCGCCGCGATTCTCGTCATTGCCTCGGGCACCCTCCTGATCGGCGATTACGGCTACGGCGAGAAGCTCTACCTGTGTTTCTTTTACGCGTTCGGCATCATCAGTGCCCTGGGTTATCTGCTTGCGTTGCGCCACACGAGGCTGGTCATTGCGCCGCTGACGTGGGCGCAGGTCCTTGTGGATTTCGGGGTCGTGGCGGCGACGGTCAGTTTCACGGGAGGGCTGGGCAGCCTTTACACGTTTCTGTTCGTGATCATCGTGTTGGAAGGCGGCATCCTGCTTGGCCTGATCCAAGGCTATCTCTTCGCCACGCTGGCCGCGATCGTGATGGGTACCCTGGCGATCATGCGGTCGGAACCTGCCGCAGTGTTGCCCGCCGCCGGCCAGTGGTACAACCAGGACGAGTACACCCTTTGGTACGGCTATCTCATCCAGGTGCTCGCCTACTATCTCACGGCGTCCATCAGCGGGTACTGGAACCAGCAGTTGCACCGGCTGCAGCGGTTTCAGCGCGAGATCCTGGACAACATGAACAATGGCTTCCTCATCAGCGACCTCGAGGGGATCATCACGGTGGTGAACCGCGCCGCCGAACGCATCCTGGACCTCAGCGAGGATGAGGCCATCGGGAGGCCGGTGCAGGAGGTGCTACGCGTCGCCTCGGGCGAGGAGTGCCCGGTCGTGACGGCGCTGCGTTCCGAGCGCGACTTCACCCGGTACGAATACACCGGTCTGCTGCCGGACGGCAAGACGATGCTGCTGGGCCTGAGCACAAGCCGTATCTACGATTGGCGCAACCGGATGACCGGGATCATCGCGTCGTTCAGCGATTTGACCGAACTCGAGCAGATGCGCCAGGAACTCAAGCGCCAGGACCGCCTATCGATCGTGGGCGAGCTGGCGGCCGGGCTCGCGCACGAGATCCGCAATCCGGTCGCGGCAATTCGGGGGGCTGTGGATGAGATGGCCACGAATCTTGACAAGCCCGCGGTGGCCTCGAAACTGGCGAGCATCGCGGTGCGCGAATCGGACCAATTGAACACGATCGTGTCCGATTTCCTGGATTTTGCGCGCAAGCCCAGCATGCGGCGCGATGTGTTCGACGTGCGCGGGCTCATCGATGAAGTGACTGACCTCATGCTCCGGAACTATACGCAATGCGAGCATCTGGTAATCAAGAAGGATTATCCCAAGGGGGTTTGCCCTGTTTCGGGCGACCGGTCGCAGATCCGCCAGGTGTTTCTCAACCTCGCCAAGAATGCTATCGAGGCGATGGATGGGAAAGGTACCCTGAAGATTCTCGTGATTCTCGGTCCGTCTTCGGTGGAAGTTCGTTTTGATGACGAGGGCCCGGGAATCCCGCCCGATCAGGTTGCGCGCATATTCGAGCCTTTTTATACTACCAAGGATACGGGTGTGGGGATGGGCCTGGCGATTTGTCTACGCATTGTATCGGCCCACGACGGAACCATCCGGGCGGCGTCGCGGGAAAGTGGGGGGGCGTCGTTTAGTGTGCGGCTCCCCCGGGCATTAACGAAGGAGCAAGGCTGACGTGGCAACGCCGTTTCGTGTACTCGTGGTGGACGACGAATCGAGCATGCGCGAGCTGCTGGAGATCGTCCTGGGTAACGATGGCTACGATGTTTCGACGGCGGCCAGCGTTGAGGCCGCGCTGAAGCTGCTCGAGAGCCAGACCTTCGATGTGGTTCTGACCGACCTGCGCATGGGCAGTGACCGCGATGCGGGGATGAAGCTGCTCTCGTGGCTGAACGAAAATATGCCCGTGACCCCCTCGATCATGATGACCGCCTACGGTTCGGTGGAGACCGCGATCGACGCCATGAAGCGCGGCGCCGCCGACTACATCATGAAGCCGTTCAAGAACGACGAGGTGCGCATCCTCATCCAGCGCGCCATCGAACAGTCCCGCCTGAAGCGGGAGAACATCGCCCTGCGCAAGGAGCAGGCGAAGCGCGGCAACCTCGACAATATCATCGGCAAGAGCCGCGCGATTGAAGAGTTGCGCGACATGATCCGGCGCGTGGCGGACCTGCCCAGCACCGTCGCCATCCATGGGGAAAGCGGCACGGGCAAGGAACTGGTCGCACGCGGGATCCATCAGCTCAGCGGACGGGCCTCGAAGCCGTTTGTCGCGGTGAACTGCGGTGGCTTTCCGGAAAACCTGCTCGAGAGCGAACTCTTCGGACACAAGAAGGGTTCTTTCACCGGAGCATACGAGGACAAGGAAGGTTTGTTCGTCGTCGCCGATGGCGGCAGCCTGTTCCTCGACGAGATCGGCGAAATGCCGATGGCCCTCCAGGTGAAGCTCCTGCGCGTGCTCGACAACAGCATCATCGTGCCGGTGGGCGGCACGTCCGGGCGCAAAGTGGACGTGCGCATCATCTCCGCCACCAACCGCGACCTGGCGCGTATGGCCCAGGAAGGCACTTTCCGCGAAGACCTGTATTACCGCCTCAACGTAATTCCCATCACCGTCACGCCGCTGCGGGAGCGGCCGGACGACATCCCGCTCCTGGTGCGCCAATTCGTGTCGCAGCACGCGAAGAAGATGGGGCGCGGCGAGGTCCGGCTGGCGCCCGACGCTGAAGCCATTCTTCAGAGCTATCCGTGGCCTGGGAACGTGCGCGAGTTGACGAACCTGCTCGAACGCGCCGTGGCCTTGTGTCACGGAGACACCATCGAACTTGGGGACCTGCCCAAGAACATCCGCGAATTCGTGAACAAACCCGCGGAGGAAGTGAAGGAACTCCCCAAGGGCGGACTCGACCTCGAGAACTACGTGGCGGAAATCGAAACCAGTCTCATCAAGCAGGCCCTGCAGAATGCCCGCTACTCGCAGAAACGCGCCGCCGACCTGCTCGGACTGACCGCGCGTTCCCTCCGCTACCGGCTCAAGAAATACGGCCTCGCCGAAGACGAATAGGCGCTAAGGGGAGAGTATGAGAATCATGGGAGCAATGGGACGCCAGGCCCATTCGCAGCACGTGTAAGGCGCAATTTCAAGACACAGGCGAGGGCGCCTGTGCCACACGCGCCTGCCCGGCCCTGAGCGGCTCCTCATCTCTTCAGTTCGTCGGTTTGGCCGAACGCTTCAACAGATCAAGATAAGCAAAGGTTCGGAGATCGACGTGTGACACAGGCGCCCTCGCCTGTGTCTTGACTCTCAAGAGCCGGCAGGGATGCCGGCGCTCCTGGCAGCCATTACCCCAAAACGGCAGTCGATGCTGTGAACGCCACGCCGGTCATCCTCGCGAAGGCCGGGACAGCGCGGC
>JADLCA010000069.1 GCA_020847495.1 Candidatus Hydrogenedentota bacterium
CTCGACCTGGCTGGTCAATTCCGCCACGCACCTGTGGGGCTACCGGAACTACCGGACCTCCGACAACAGCCGGAACACCTGGTGGGTGGCCCTGATCACCTTCGGGGAAGGTTGGCACAACAACCACCATGCCGACCAGCGTTCCGCGGCGCACGGCCACAAGTGGTGGGAATTCGACATGACGTACATCACCATCAAGATCATGCAATGGGTAGGACTCGCCCGCAATGTCGTCCACCCCGGCCGCCTCAGCCAGATCCGCGCGAAGGATTTCCAGCTCCCCGAAGACCTCAAGGTCGAGGAGGAAGAGCCCGTCGAGGTTTGAGTGCCACGGGTGGACCACAAGCACTGAATCGCTTGTCTGAATATGGCCGCGTGCAAGAGCCCGCAAGGGCGAAAGACAATAGCCCAGCGATTCATCGCTGGGGAGCATGGATAAACAAGAGATGAGTCCCGTCAGAGACGACAGAGAATGCGAAGATGATGACGCACACCATTGTCGGCAGCATTCGGCGGGCAAGGTTAATGATATCGGTCTAGTTCTATAGGGTCTTGAATTATCTATTTTTCCAATACATGGCAAGAATTAAGTTAAGATGCCGTAGACCCAGCGATGAATCGCTGGGCTATTATCTATCGTCCCTTCGGGACTGAATCGTCCCGCCTGGAAGCGCACACCCGAATTCCCCTGCCTGGATTCCCTTGGTGTACAATGGATCGAGAGGGGACACCTCAATCGGGGCGCGCACGCGCCCGTGCACGCGGGGGGACCGGATCATGGCATCGAGTTCTTCAGAATCGGAACGTGGCATTCCCGGCTGGACGAAAGCAGCGCTGGTACTGCTGCGTTTCGGAATCGGCTGGCACTTCCTGTATGAAGGCGTCACCAAACTGGCCGATCCCGGCTGGACCAGTGCGGGATACCTGAAACAGTCGTCGTGGGTCTTTGCGGACATGTTTCAGGCGTTCGCCAGCGACCCGGCCATGCTGCGCGCCATCGACCTCATGAACATGTGGGGCCTCACCCTCATCGGACTCGGGCTGATCCTCGGTGCGTTCACACGCACGGCGAGCGTGGCCGGGGCCCTGCTGCTGTTCTTCTACTACATCGCCAATCCGCCGTTTGTGCCGGTGCTGGGCAGTTCGTTTGAAGGCAACTACCTCTACATCGACAAAAACGCGGTGGAGTTCTGCGCGCTGCTTGTACTGGCGATGATCCCCACAGGGCGTTTCGCCGGACTCGACGGCCTGCTTCAATACTGGCGGAAGCACCGCGCAGAGGCCAGGTATCTGCGCAGGTCGGGGCCGGTAACCAATCCGGAGACGGCGCGCGCATTCCAGCGCAGCCGCCGCGAACTCCTGCAGCACCTTGCCATCGTGCCCGTCTTCGGCGGCATGCTTTACGCCTACCAGAAGAAACACGGCTGGCCGAGTTTCGAGACGGAACACCTGCTCGACTGGAAAGCGCGCGTCGACGGCACCTCGAGCGCGACCATGAAGACGTTCCACTTCGCATCCTTGAACGAGCTGAAAGGCACTGTGCCATCCGCGAGCATTGGCAACTTGAACCTGAGCCGCATGATCCTGGGCGGCAACCTCATTGGGGGCTGGGCGCATGCGCGCGACCTGATCTACGCGTCGGATCTCGTGAAGGCGTACCACGATGACGCGCGGGTCTTCGCGACGTTCCAGATGGCCGAGAAGTGCGGCATCAACACCATCCTCACCAGTCCGCGCCTATGCCGCGTCATCACCGACTACTGGCATAAGGAAGGCGGCAAGATCCAGTTCATCTCCGACTGCTCGGAGGGCACGCTCGTTGAAGGCGCGCAGAAATCCATCGATGCGGGTGCTCACGCATGTTACGCGCAAGGCGGTGTCTCGGACCGGCTAGTGCTGGAAAACGATTTTGATCCGATCTTCCAGATGCTCGAACTGACCCGCAAGAATGGCTTGCCGGCGGGCATCGGCGCGCACGCGCTCACGACTGTGCAGGCGTGCGTGGACAAGGGGCTCAAGCCGGACTTCTGGGTGAAGACCCTGCACCCTACCGACTATTGGTCCGCGCAGATCCAGCCGGAACACGACAACATCTGGTGCACGAATCCCGAAGAGACGATCGCCTACATGGAACAGCGCGAAGAGCCGTGGATCGCCTTCAAGATTCTCGCGGCCGGCGCGATCCATCCCGAGCGCGCATTTCCCTACGCCTTCAGCAGCGGCGCGGATTTCATCTGCGTGGGGATGTACGACTTCCAGCTCGTCAACAATGTGAACCTCGTGCTGAACGTGCTGGGCTCGGTGACGGACCGCAAGCGGCCCTGGAGAGCGTGAGGGCGGGCGCCGGGTTAAACTCACGAAGAGACCGGCGAGGGCGCCGGTCCCACAGGCGCTTGGCGGTCCGTCCGATCGGTCCGATCCGTCTGATCCGTCCGATTCCATCTGCACAGGCGCCTCGCCTGTGTTCCGTTGGGGGTACAAACCGGCCCGGGCTCCGTTTGCCCCACCCGCGATTTTCTTGTTGCACTCCCGGATAGCCTTCGCTATCGTCTAGCCCTGCTTCATCGGTCTGCAGCACACAATCGGGCGGGACGCGCCGTGCCTCGGCGGTTCCATGTGAAGGGAGTACTGTGGGTAACACGAATCAACATCAGCGCACGCGGTACTGGCGTGCCAACGAGCGCCTCATTACCAAACTACTCATCATCTGGGCGGCCGTGTCTTTCGGCTGCGGCATCCTGTTCGTGGAGCAGCTCAATGCCATCCAATTCCTGGGCGTTCCGCTCGGGTTCTGGATCGCGCAGCAGGGCGCCATCTACGTGTTTGTCATTCTGATCTTCTACTACGCGTGGCGCATGGACAAGCATGACCACGCGCACCACGTAGACGAGTAACCCGCCATGTTTCACATCACCACCGAAGCCTGGACCTTCGTATTCGTCAGCGTGACGTTTATCGTCTATCTCTATATCGGGTGGAAGTCGCGCGTGCGCGAATCCGCCGGATTCTACGTGGCCGGGCAGGGCGTGCCCTCGATCGCGAACGGCGCGGCCACGGCGGCGGACTGGATGTCCGCGGCATCATTCATTTCCATGGCGGGGCTCATCTCGTTCATGGGCTATGACGGGTCCGTCTACCTGATGGGATGGACCGGGGGCTACGTGCTCCTCGCGTTGTTGCTGGCGCCGTATCTGCGCAAGTTTGGCAAGTACACCGTGCCGGACTTCGTCGGCGACCGGTACTACTCGACAACGGCGCGGATCGTCGCCGTGATCGCAGCCATCTTTGTTTCGCTCACGTATGTGGCGGGGCAGATGCGCGGTGTGGGGATCGTGTTCAGCCGTTTCCTGGGCGTCGACATCGAAACGGGCGTCGTGATTGGGATGATCATCGTGGCGTTTTTCTCCGTGCTCGGCGGTATGAAGGGCATCACCTGGACCCAGGTCGCGCAGTATGGGGTGCTGATCGTGGCCTACCTGATCCCGGCCATCGCCATTGCATATGTGCTCACCGGCAACCCGATCCCGCAGTTGGCCCTCACGACCAGCGACATCGTCACCCGCCTGAACCAAATCCAGGTGGACCTCGGCTTCAACGAATACACGAAACCGTTCACGGAAAAGAGCATGTTGGACGTGTTCTGCATCACGGCGGCGCTCATGGTCGGTACGGCCGGGCTGCCGCACGTCATCGTACGCTTCTACACCGTGCCGACGGTCCGTGCCGCGCGGTACTCGGCGGGGTGGGCGCTGCTCTTCATCGCGCTGCTGTACACGACCGCGCCCGCGTTGGCGGCCTTCGCGCGCTACAACCTCCTGCAATCTCTCGAGGGTGCGCGTATCGAGCACA
>JADLCA010000070.1 GCA_020847495.1 Candidatus Hydrogenedentota bacterium
GGACTTGTATACGGAGCCCCTGGGCCGCGATCGCGTGGTCCAGGGAATTTCCATATCGTGAGGTTTATTCGGTCTTCTTGATCAGCCACACTTCGGCAATCTGGCATCCACGTCCAGAACCCCCGCTGCCCGGCTCCTGGGTCCAGGTGAGGGTCAACACGCCGTCAGCCGTCGCCTCCACGGGAACAGGAAACTCTACGGGTTTCAGGGGGTTCTCCTTCTTCAAGAGCGCGTGGATCTCGATGCTGTCGTCCGCCACGAGTCTCAGCTTCGCATCCAGTTTGTCGCCCGCATAGACAGCCTTGACCACATACGACGCGCTTGGGTCGAGGTCCGTGTATCGCATTTTGAGGGGCGCGTCGTAGCGGGATTCCGCATGCCGATTCCACGACATGCGATGGTTGGGCTGATATGCGAACCCCACGAGCGGTGACTCCCGATTCTCCGGGTCCGTATCCGGACCCTGAGTGCGTACCAGATGAGGCTGTTGCATGGGATTCCCCAGGTCATCGTAGAATCCCCCCGGCCCGGGGTTAGTCCAATTGATTATCGCCGCTATTGCATCGAGCCGCTCGTCTTCCGTATTCATCGAGCGTAGCTCCGCAAAACGCGCCAGCAGCCATCCCCGGTTGTTCAACGGCCGGTCGATGAGGTCCAGGTTCGCGCCGCGCCCCCAGTGGATACCCTTGTATCTCGGCACGCTCAATTGCATGTGAATGCTCTGATAGAGTGCTTCGGCCAATTCAAATACGCGTGCGCGCAGGTCTTGGCCTACAGGTTCGATCAAAGCGTGTTCCAGGATGGTCTCAGCCTCGTTGATTGCGACGACGGAACCCAGGCGTGGGGCCTGCCGCAATATTCCAAGGGCCTGCGCCTCGAGCTGGGTCTCGTAAATCAGCCGCGCGCGCACGAACGCGTCGTAGTAGGCGCGGTACAGTGTCTGCTGAAAACGCCAGTTCAGCAGGGTCTGCGGACTGGCGCTGCGCTCCATCGTCTGGACCTGCTGCAAGGTCGTCTCTACCCCGGTATTGGAAAGCAGCGGGCCTTGCCAATTGCGCTCAAGCGCGAGCTGCGCCTGCGCATAGTTGTCAGCGTAGGATGCGCCAATGAAGTACCGGCTGTACTGACGCAAGATTTCCAGAACCGGAGTCTCCGGGTCCCAACCTAATCCGCTCCACACGAACTTGTTGACGTCGTCGTTCACCCCCTCCGAGTAGGTCAAGAAACCGCAGGACTCCTGATCCCACAAGCGAAAGATCTGCGCGTAGTGGACCGGCCGCGGATTGATGACTTCTCGATCTTCCGTGGCCACGAAGGCCACATCCCAGTCCGGTACCGGATACTGACAGCGAATGCTGTGGGTGATGTCCGGGTAGCGGCGAATCGGGTACTGCGCCGGGATCGCCTTGCGCAGCTCCGGTAGACTGATGCGATTCTGGGGCCCGAACACTATGCCCGAAAGCCAGGTTGGTTGCTCCTTTTGCATGTACGCCAGAAACTCATCCATCCACTCTGCCGTGAAGCTCTGCGGCGACATCCACATCTGCGCCTTGGGATGGGTACGGTGGAGTACTTCGGTTTCCTTCTCCAGAAGTGCCATCATGTGCCTGGGCTGTGTGTGACCCGGGTCGCCGCCCGGTACAAAAACCGCGTCGATCCGCGGCAGGCGTGCAAACACCTCGCCCCACTCCTTGAGCGCAAATTCGACGGTTTTGGCGTTGGAGTAGTCTTCATCCATCGCCGGGTACCAGATCCACACGTCGATGCCGTAGTCGTCAGCGATCTGCGAAATGATCGCCATCATGTCGATCTGAGGGAGGGGAAAGTGAGGGCTGTCCGCGTCATCATCCGTGCGGGGCGGCATCATTTCGATGGCATTTGTTCCAAATACCGCCATATCGCGGATGTACTGTTCCCACATGGGAGGCGTCCACGCGTCGTACGTGTTTACCTTGGGGCGGTATCCACACTGATGCCCGCGCAAAGGGAAAGCCGGCGCCGTGTTGATGTCGAGAGAGTGGGGGATGCGTACCGAGTCGCGCTCGATGTGCAACTCGCGCAGCAGGCGGCCCACTCCGAACAGCACCCCGCGCTCGTCATTGCCCACGACCACCACGCCGGACGTGCTTGACTCGGCGAACGTCCGCAGGCGGTAGCCCTCCGCGCCTTTTCCCGGTGTCGCAGCGAGGCTTGTGGACAGGGGCCCGGCAAACTGAGCGAGAGACCGCTCGGGCCCGACCGCAACCACTGCCTTCGCGTCCGCAGGCCATTCGTGTGCCTGCGACCAGCGCACCAGCGTGCGTTTCTGCAGCTCGTCTACGAGCATCCCGACGGCCTTGACTTCCCTCGGGGAAAGGTCAGCCGGAGTGACCAGTACCGCACCATTAAGAAGGATGTCGGCGGCCGCCTGTGCGAACGGGGCCAAGCCAAGAAGCAACGCCAGCATGACTGATCGCGCCGCGAGTCGTTGTTTCCGATACCAAGGGATTTGATCGCTCATTCCGATTCTCCTGTAGGCTCCGACAGTGAGATGGCGCCGGCCCGTCGAGAGCCTGTTCCCGGGCGCTCACACGAGAATACCCAATTCCCGGCGAATCGCCAAACAGCAAGCGATGGCCAAACGGTCGCACGGTCCGGCCAACGCGGGACAGGTGTAGGCCCGCACAGTTGTGGGCACGCTCAAAGATCGAATTCAAGAACATCCCCCTTGCTCCCCCTTCAAAGGGGGCCTCTGCAACACTATGTCTGTGTATAATCGAGCGGATTGAGGGCGACAAATGGACTCTTGGCGTTAAGACTACGAGGCCCGAAGGGCATGCGCTCTGCGTCCCCCTTCGAAGGGGGCGGGCCCGAAGGGCCCAGGGGGATGTTGGGCTCTCAGAGGTCTCCCTATCGGCGCGAGACTGGGCCCGGGGGAAAGCCTCCGTTGCCGAGGTCGATCACTGTTATGGGGGTCGAGACGCGTTCGAGCATCAGTTCGGTGATGCGGGCCCAGCGGGGAGCGCGATCCAGAATCCATCCATCGGACGTCACGACAACGTCGTGGGACGCGGCAAGCGACTTGTCGACGTTGGCGGCGAGGTGAACTTCCCACGGCCATCCCTGATTCGCCGCGAGCGCCATCATCATCTGCCGGAGGCGCCCGCTATTGGACACCGGCGCGTCGAGAAGCCAGTCCACATGCTCGACTCCCAACGACTGCATCGTATCACCGATGAGTTGCAGGGCCTGCGCCGTCTCGTCCACCTTGCGATAAGATCCATGCACGCTTGCGAGGTCGCGGATGCATCCGTCGCGTCCGCGCAGCACGATACCGCCCGCCAACAGACTTTCAGTGCTGATGAGAAGGTTATAGCCGTCTACGGCAAGTCTTTCGCCGCGCAGGCTGTCATGGTTCACCATCCGTTGTCCACGCGAAACAAGCGAAGAGTCCGAACACGAGGCCCCGAGCACCGCGCGGCGCTGCCGCGCGTCAAGCTGGTAGTGATCGCCTGTGAGTTTGAGAGCCGCCGTTTCCGCATACCCGCGCGTCTGCAGGAATGAAAGGTCATGAACTGCGTTCCGCAGCTTTCCGATTTCCTGCGGGGCAAAGAGACGGCCATCTTCGGGATGCCGCCCCCGGTGATGTTGTCGCTGCGGCAATGGAGTTCCTTTCCTGTCGATCCGCGCCCTGCGCCAAAGGCGACCTGACGCCCTTTCCTCAGGTATACTACCACCGTGAGCAGGCCGGGCGGCCGCGGTGTCCCTCGCGGGCATCGAGGAAAGTCCGAACTCCACAGGGCAGGGTGCTTGGTAACGCCATGGCGGGGCGACCCGACGGAAAGTGGCACAGAAAACACACCGCCTACGTTCGCCCGAAAGGGTGGACC
>JADLCA010000071.1 GCA_020847495.1 Candidatus Hydrogenedentota bacterium
GGGCGCTGTACTTCCGCGCCGACGCCGGTGGACAGTGCCATCGGGATGAATCCCGCCGCGTCCGTTATCGCCGTCGCGAGCACAGGACGCAGCCGCTCTTTGCCTGCAGCGATGAGGGCCTGCCTCAACCCGAGGCCGCCGGCAACATGGGCGCGAATCGCCGCGACCAGGACCTGTCCGTTGAGCACGGCGATGCCTGAGAGTGCAATGAACCCAACGGCGGCACTGACGCTGAATGGAATTCCGCGCATCCACAGGGCGAGTACTCCACCAATGGCTGCGAAGGGAATACCCGTGTAAATGATCAGCACGTCGCTCAGGCTCTTCAGGCTGAAGTAGAGCAGAACGAATACGAGCAGCAGGGTTAACGGAACAATGAGCGCGAACCGCAGCCTTGCGCGCTCCAGGTTCTGGAATTGGCCGCCCCATTCGATGAGATACCCTTCAGGCAAGGTCACGTTTGCCGCCACCTGCTCCTGCGCCTCCTTGACGAATGAGGCGACATCGCGCCCGCGCACATTGGCCTGCACGCGTATCAAGCGCCGCCCCCACTCACGATTGATCGTGGACGGCGCGCTGACCTCCCGGATATCGGCTACCTCGTGCAACTCGAGTTGCGGTCCAAGGGCCGTGGGTATCGTCGCCTCACGCAGCAGGTCCACGTTGGTGCGCATCTTATCCGGAAGGCGCACAATCAATGGAAAACTCCGCTCTCCCTCGTATACCTGACCGGTCTCGACTCCGCCCGCCGCCTGAACGAAATCAAGCACATCGGCGCCGGGTATGCCGTGGCGCGCCAGCCGCGACTGGTCCACGCGTATCTGCACTGCGGGTTGTCCTGTAATCTGATCGGAGGAAAGGTCCGCGGCCCCATTAATCTGAAGGAGTGTGCGCTGGATATCGTCGGAAATGCGCACGAGTTCGTCGAAACTATCGCCATAGACCATGATGCCCACGTCGGATCGTATGCCCGAGGCGAGTTCATTCATGCGCAGTTCGATGGGCTGAGAATAAGCGATGTTGAGTCCGGGCAAACCGGCGAGCGTCTCCTCAATCGCCGCGACCAGTCCCGCTTGAGAGGTCGCCTTCTTCCACTGTTCCCGCGGATACAGCGTGAAGAAGATATCCGTCAGTTCCGTGCCCATGGGGTCGGTGGCGATTTCCGCGCTTCCGATGCGGCTCCAGACGTAGCGGATCTCGTCGGGGAAAGCTTCGAGCAACGCCTTTTCGATGAGCGTGTTGTGGCGGACGGACGTGTCGATGGACACGCCGGCGAGCCGGATGACGTTGGCGACCAAGGAGCCCTCGCTGAGGCGCGGCGTGAATTCGGCCCCCAATCGTGAGGCCAGCACACCGACGCCCGCCACTAGTAGCACTGTCAACGCGAGCACCAGCCAGCGCACGCGCAGGGTACCGCGCAGCGAGAGGTCATACGCCCATGTGAGGACATGCGAGAGTCCCTTGTGCTCGGGACGCGCATTGCGCGGCAGAAAGTAATAGGAGAGGACCGGCGAAAGCACGAGTGCGATGGCCGTTGCCGCCAGCAATGCGAGGATGAAGGTCCAGGCCATGGGTTTGAACATCTTTCCTTCCACACCCTCGAGTGTCAGCACCGGAAGGAAGACGATGAGAATGATGCCCATGCCAAATGCGATGGGGCGAACAATTTCCTGGCTTGACCGAATCACGCAGGCGAGGCGTTCTGAGCGGGTCAAGATACGCCCCAGGCGCGCCTGCTCTTCGCGCAGACGCCGGAGGTTCACCTCGGTCATGACCACAGAGCCGTCCACGAGGATACCGAAATCCACCGCACCGAGGCTGAGCAGACTGGCGGCGATAGCCATCTCGTACATGCCCGCCACGGCGAAGAGCATGGCGACGGGAATGGTCGCTACGACGAGCAGGCCCGCGCGGACATTACCCAACAGAACAAACAGGACGAGCACAACCAGGATCGCCCCCATCACGAGATTATCGGTTACGGTCTCAATGACTTCGGTCACGAGTCCGGTCCGGTCATAGACGACTTCCACCACCAAATCGTCCGGAAGTGCGGACGAGGCGGAGACAAGCCGCTCGCGGAGCGCCTGGGTCACGTCATGGCTATTCTCTCCCATGAGCATGAAACCGAGTCCGAGCATTGCTTCGCCCTGCCCCTGGAAGGTCACTGCGCCCCGGCGGATTTCGTGGTCGATACGCACTTCGGCGACATCATGGATGTGGATCGGGGCGCCCTCGTGTGCCGCAACCACGATGCTGCTGATTTCGTCCACGGACGCGACCCGGCCCAAGCCGTGCACCAGCAGCGACTCCCCAGCGCGACCGATCTGGCCCCCGCCGACATTGTGGTTGTTCTGCATCAGAGCCTCTTCCACATCGTGAAGGGTGAGGCCGTATTTGACGAGGGATTCTGGGTTGACGATGACATGGTACTGTTTCTCAAACCCGCCCCAACTGTTGACCTCGGCCACGCCGGGCACCTTCAGAAGCTCGGGCTTGATGATCGTATCGTGGAGGGTGCGAACATCCGTCAGCGAGCGATTTGGATCGGTCGAACGGACAATGTAGTGCAAGACCTCGCCCAGTCCCGTGGCGACGGGACCGAGTTGAGGGCGCTCAATACCTTCCGCCAATTCCACCGTGGCGAGGCGCTCCATGATGAACTGTCGCGCGCTGAAGACGTGCGTATCGTCGTCAAAGGTCGCTACAACCTGCGACAGACCGAACTTGGAAACGGAGCGCACGTTCACCAAGCCGGGAAGTCCGGAGATGGCCCATTCGATGGGGCGCGTAATCTCCAGCTCAATCTCCTCCGGGTTCAGGGCGGATACGCTGGTGTTTACCTGCACCTGCACGGGCGTCGTGTCGGGAAAGGCGTCAATGGGTAAGTTCAATAGTCTCCATGCCCCGAACAGGCAGCACGAAGCAAACAGCACAAGGACGAGAAGGCGGTTCTGTAGCGCGAAGGCGATCAGTCGTTCCAGCATGATGACCGTCTCCCCCCTAGTGGTCGGCGCATCCGGCGCCAAGACGCGCCTTCAGCAGTTCCGACTTGAGGAGATAGCTTTCCGACAGTACGATCTCGTCTTCCGGTGAGAGTCCCGCCAGCACAGGCACGCGCCCTTGCGAAGCCGCGCCCACCTGTATGAGGCGCGTCTCGAAAAGGTCGTCTTCGAGCCGGGCAAACACCATGGGCTGTCCGTCGAGGATCTGCACTGCGGATTCGGGCACTGAAACGCCTGAAGCCATGGAATCTCCGGCTAGCGTCGCGCGCCCGAACATTCCATGCTTGAGGAGTCCTTCCTCATTGGACAGCACCGCGCGCGCTTCCACTCTCCGCGTCTGTTCATCAACGCGCGACGCGATCCAGTCCAGCACACCGCGAAAGACACGGTCCGGGTAGGCATCGAAACGCGCTTCGACTATCATCCCTTCGCGCAACGCGGCAAGATGGGTCTCAGCGATAGAAAGGTCCAGCCACATCACAGAAAGGTCGGCCAGTTCGACGATGGGGTCTCCGGGGGATACGGCCGCCCCGGTAACCGCGGTCCGCTCGACGATGGTGCCCGAGAAGGGTGCGCGGATAGGCATTATGGATGCGGCGCCATTTGCTGCGGAGCGAGCAACTTCGTTCGGAGCGACGCCAAGACTGAGGAGCGTTTGCTTCGCCTGGTGCACCGCGCTCTGGCTCGCCTCCAGCGCCGCGCGGGCCTCCTCATAGTCCTGGCGCGCCGAGATCGCGCGATCGACAAGGTCCTTCTCGCGCGCATAGACCTGTGCGCGGAGCGTCTGCTCCGCCACTGCCTGCGCGTAGGCGCCCGCGGCCTCCGCAACGGCAGAAGCGTTTACCTCAGCCAGCAAATCCCCGGCCTTCACCTTGGCGCCCACGTCCACCGCGACGTTTGTCAATACGCCGCCAGCCAGCGGCGTGATCAAGGCGAGCTTGTTGCGGTTGTAGTTGACGCGCCCCAAGGCCTCGACCCCGTTCACAATGAGCGAAGAGCCGGGTTTCCCAAGGGTCACGCCCGATTTCAGAATCGAATCGTTCGTGCCGAATCTCAGCTTGAGACTTTGCCCCGGCTGTAATATCTTGACCAACTCAGGGTGACAGATCCCACATTCACTCTCAGCAACATTGTGTTCCTTGCACCAGAGGCCATCTCCGTGATCGTGGCCCCCGTGATCTCCGTGGCTATCCGAGGGTTCAGACTGTTCCGCCGCGAGTTCCGGATGACACAGCACGCATTCGTCCTCATAGACATTATGTTCGTTGCACCACAGGCGTGCCGGATCGCGCGGGGCTACAGGTGCGGCGGCGCTATGGCTTTCCGCCGACACGGCGCTTTGTCCCGAACAGCCTGCTTGGAGCAGCGTGAACAGGCAGAGAATCGTCCCGATTGCGCCAAACTGGACCCAATCCGCTTTGAGCGTGTTCGTCCATTTCATGATTGTGTTCTCCCTGGTGAAACCTGCGCCGCCCGGGCGCGTGATACTTCTGGCGCACGCGGGCCTATTCATGATTGGAATCCTCCACGGCAGGTGGCGCCCACCGCTGGATTCCGTCGCCCGTCAATCGTTCGATGTCTGTCAACGCGAGATGGTAACGGCGCTGCGCGTCGAGCGCCTCCGTCCTTGCCTCGAAAAGTGTGCGTTGGGCATCGAGTACGTCGAGATAGCTGAACTTGCCCACCTCATAGCCGATTCGGGTCTTTTCCAGAACGCCGTCCGCTATCGGCAGCACTTCGCTCTGCAAGCGGAGCACCTCGTCATACGCGCCGGACGCGGCAATGCTTGCTTCGTTCAGAGCGGTGCGCACTGCCACATCGGCCGCTTTGCGCTCGTCACTGGCCTTTGAAGCCAACGCCGCGGCCTCCGCGATGTTGCCTTGGTTGCGATCGAATACGGGCAAGGGAAAGCTGAGACCGGCCACGAGGCTTGTGTCCCAATCATCCTCGGAAGCGGTGCGGGTGCGCGCGGCCTCGAAGCCTCTATCGGAGTTCCCGGCAATTCGCGTGAGGCCGCGGCTGTCCGCGCCAGTGGCGCGCAATCCAATCGACAGCACGGGGTCGGGCACGCGCCGCGAACGCTCCAATCGGTGACGTGCATCGCGCGCGGTAATCTCCGCCGCCCACCGCGCGATATCCGGGTTGGATTGCACCTGTTCGAGGATCTGTTCCGCGGGCGGCACGGGAGCGACCTCAGGCAAGAATCCCTCCGCGCGCGCGAACGCAGCCGATGCGCTCCCCCACATTCCGGCGAGCCGCACGCGGGCGACCTCAAGATCGCGTGCTGCGCGGTCGCGTTTCACTTGCACCATGGAAAGCGCTACGCCGGCACTACCTTGCTGAATGGGCGACACTTGGCCCGCCTCAACGCGTGCGATGACAGTTTGCGAAACCTCATCCGCCAAACGCACTAGCTCGTCTTGAAATTTGAGGTTCTCCTGGGCGGCCAGGACGTCGATGTAAGCCCGCGTGGTCTGCGCAATTACGTCGGCGCGGGCGCTTTCGTAGTCCCACCGTGTGAGGTCCTTTTCATTGGTGGCGAGAGCGACACGCTTGGCGCGTTTGCCGCCGAGTTCGACGATTTGCGACACGCTCAGCGTAAACTCCGATTCCGCGAAACCGGACCGCGCGCCTTGTTCCCGCTCAACTTCGTAGCCCAATACAGGTTTCGCGCGGAGTATGGGGAGTTGCAGCGGGTCGCCTTCCGCGACGGGAATGGAAAACGTGTCACGGCTGACCGCGCCCGACACGCTGCCGCTCCGGCTTTCGGACGCGGGGCCTGACTTGAGGCGGATATCTTCGATCTCGATGCCGAGTTCGGGGTTGGGCCGGAGCCCCGCCTGCAGGATGCGTGCGTCCGCCGCGCGCAAGTCCCAGGAGAAGGCATCGAGCCTGGGGTTGCGCGTCAGGGCGGCTTCGATGGCCGATTGCAGCGTGAGGACACCTGCGGGCTCAGGTGAGGGCCCCGTATCGGCATGGAGCAATCCGCAGCATGCGGCAAGCAACGTCAAGGTACAGATAGGGCGAAACGACGACATCTTTCCTTTCTCCTCATGAAGCGCGGGACACGATTCATGCGTGGCGGTGAGGTATTACCAGAGGAGGAAGGAAAGGATCAGATGAGGAGAATAACGCTATTGAGCCCGAGGCAGACTGAAGATGGAATCGCAACCTGCGGAGTGCCGCGCATCTGCGCTGCAAGCGGACTGACTTGAGGTTCCACGACAGCGGGCACATACATGGACATTCCCTCGGAAGGGACGCCCCTTGGAACCTCCTGGCGGAGCCGGGGCGTGTGTTCGCCACTGAGTAGCAGAGGCAAGTCGATGCTGGCGTGTTCGTGTTCTGGGCCGGCAATACTCGCTTCAGAGGATTCCGCTTCGAAATCACCCGGGCAGCATTCGACCGGCGTACATCCCCATTCCAGGGAGACGTCTCCCTCGTGGCAGATGCATAAGACCAGCCCTTGCGCCCAGCCGGCTTGCCCTGTCAGGGCGGTGAATACCGCGAGAAGCAGAGCAATCGCGCGAGACTTGATTCCAAATCGAATACCAGGACACATGTGAAAAGAATACCCCAGGCGGCGCTCATTTGTCCAGTTGCGGGGTCCTGGGTTCTCGGTGGACGAGGGCGTGTTTGCCATACTGAATAAGGCCCCACTGCAGCAAAACCGCTATCCCGATGCACCATGGGGCGTATGCGAACGGCATGGCCATGCCATATTGACCGGCGAGGTATCCCACAACGATGCACCCTGCAAAGCCGCCCGCACCCACCGCGGCTTCGTTGATGGCGGCGCGGCGATGCTTGTGGACAGGGTCGCCGAGGCAGTAGTAGACGCTGGAGAAGAAGGCCACTCCAAGATAGACGCCGACTACGGCGAAGCACAGCATCATAATCGCGAGGCTATGGGTCCACGCGAGCCCCCAAAAGGCCGCGGCCGATGCAACCTGGATCCACAGGAGGAACTGGAAGCGGTGCCGCCACCCGGTTGTGCGCCCCATCACAAGAAACGTCAGCGCTGTACTCATGGCGAGAATCGAGGCGAGCCACGAGTACTTGGTCGCTGGAGAAACCGTGAGATATTCCGCGGGAATCGACTCGAACAGGAGCCGCAACTCGCCGCTCGCAACAAGGTCATCCACGCGCTTGGGGAAGATCGAGCGGGTCACTCCGGTCAGCGCGTTCGCGACGAGAACCGCGCACCATCCGCACAGGAGATAGACCTCGCTGGCGCGGTCATGGTCCGCCCGGGCCAGGAGCATTTCCTCCGTGGCATCGCTGAAGTGGGAGCGCTCGTGCGGCATGGACCGGACAAGCACGAAGGCCACCACCCCCATGAAGAACAAGAGAATGAAGGGGAGACGGTAGTCCCAGTCGTACAGCGGACCGGCGAAGAGCGGGCTGACCGCGAATCCAAAACTCCAGGAGATATTGAACCAGCCCATGTTTCGGGCGCGGATGCGGGGGTCGGGTTCGCCGCCAATCCAGGAGTGCACCGCGGGCCAGTATAACGCCAGACCCGCGCTCGCGATCGTAGACACGACCACGCAGAGGGCTGGCGTCCGGAAGAGGGGCATGAGGCAATACAATGCCGTATACACGACGATTCCCGCGAGGGCCCAAGTGAGGCCATTCTTGGCCCGGGAAACCCAGCCCGCGGAGAGAAGACAGGTGAGGGCGTAGGCGGCGGCCTGGACGGCCCCGAACACGCCCGACATAGTGGCGTCACCCCCCAATTGGTTGTAGACAAAGAAGGGGGTGGCGGTAATGCCAACCATTACTGCAAAGTCCGTGATGAACGCGGAAAGACAAATGCGCACGTGCGGGCCAAACATAGGGAGCAGAGTGTACTTATTTCCTTTGCGGCAATCAAAACGCCGGCGGCGGGGTGGGTTTTATTGGCATGGCAACGTGCGGTAGGCTGGTGCTGGAGGGAACAACCATGCTGATCTTCATTCTGAGCGCGCTAGTGTCCGCAACGCAATTGCCAACGGGACCGACACCCGAACCGGTGCCGCTCCCCCACTTCCCGGATCGGGTGCACGCTTTCGTGTGGCGCAACTGGGAGTTGGTTCCCGCGGCTGATATGGCGCGCGTGCTTGGGGCGCGCGAAGAGGATGTGCGCGCGCTAGGCCGCGCGATGGGCTTGGGCGAACCGCCGGTCATTA
>JADLCA010000072.1 GCA_020847495.1 Candidatus Hydrogenedentota bacterium
CATAGTCCGGGGATATTCTCGACGGATGGCCTGTACACCGTGGACAGCGACTCGAAGTTTGCATTGGGCGAGGGCAAGACCTTCTTCATCAATCCGGGGTCCGTGGGCCAGCCCCGCGATGGCGATCCCCGCGCGGCGTTTGGGCTCTTCGACTCAGAGAAGAACGAGTACGAGCACATCCGTGCCGAATACGACATCCGCAAGGCCGCGGATCGCGTGGTCGAGTCGGGCCTTCCGCCGTTCCTGGGCGAGCGGCTGTTCCTGGGCAGGTAAAGCGGCGCGGGATACGCCGCGCAGGAGGAGTTTGAGCGTGCGAACCAGTGAAGTCGTTCGCGAAACCAAGGAAACGCGCATCCGCGTTTCCGTTGCCCTGGATGGCACCGGAAAGGCCGACGTGCGCACCGGGATTGGCTTTTTTGACCACATGTTGACGCATGTGGCGCGCCACGGCCACTTTGATCTGGCGGTGGAAGCCAAGGGGGACCTGGAAATCGACGGACACCACACCGTGGAAGACGTCGGTATCTCGCTTGGCAAGGCCTTTCTTCAGGCCCTGGGCGATATGCAGGGCATCAGCCGTTTCGGCCATGCCGTGATCCCAATGGATGAAGTGCTCGCCGAGGTTGCGGTCGATTTCAGCGGCAGGCCGTTCTTGTCCTTTCAGGCCGACTTGCCCCAGAGCCGGGTCGGCGATTTCGATGCCGAGTTGACCGAAGAGTTCTTTCGCGCGTTCGCGGTGAACAGCCGCATAACCCTCCATGTCATCCTGCGCCGTGGCGGCAACCTGCACCATTGCATCGAAGGGATTTTCAAGGCGTTTGCGCGCGCCCTGGATTGCGCCGTGCGACTGGATCCCCGGGTAAAGGGTGTGCCGTCCACCAAGGGCATGCTCGAGGTATAGCCTGACCGCGCGGTTGCGTCCGGTCCTTCTGGAAAGTGAAATCCGTGCCAACGACTGACAATCCCACGCATCCCCCGCTTGCCGCAATTATCGTCAACCGTAACAAGAAAGACTACCTGTTGCGCGCGGTTGAATGCGCGATGAAGTCCGGGTACGCGCCTCTCGACATTACCGTCGTGGATGACTGTTCGTCGGATGGTTCGCCGGAAGCCGTCCGGGAACGCTTTCCGCAGGTCCATGTTGTCGAAGAGACCACGCATGCGGGCGCCACGCGCGTGCGCAATGTGGGGATTCTCGATGTCCGCCGGCGCCTGGCACCCAAGTACCTGTTGTTTCTGGACAATGACGCCTTCGTCGCCAGGGGCGCAATCGGCGAACTCGTGAAGGCGGCTGAGCGCGACCCAGGCGCGGGCATCGTCGTCCCCAAGGCGTTCCGCTCGTTTGAGGACCGAATGCTGTATTCGGCGGGCGATGTGCGCGTGAACCTGTTTACCGGCACGTTCAAGGACGTAGGGGCCGGCGAACTCGATCGCGGGCAGCACGACGAACCCAAGTCCGTGGGGTGTTGCGCCGGATTCGCTATGCTCGTTCGCGCCGAAGTCTTGGAACGCATTGGCTTGTTTGACGAAGCATTCTATCCCTACGGGTGGGAAGACATCGACTTCGCGTTGCGGACCGTTCACGCTGGGTATCGCATCCTCTATGTGCCTTCCGCCGAAGTGGAACACCTCGGCGGGAAGATTGGCCGGGGCGCCGTGCCCGCGTACGAAAAATCCAAGGCCAAGAATCTGATCACCCTCATGCGCAAGCATGCTGCGTCGTGGCATTGGATGGTTTTCCTTACCGTGCTTCCTCTGCGTGCCTTGAGAATGTTCGTGGCGCAGCTCCTCAGGGGCGAGGGCAAGTTGTGTCTCGCACAGATCAAAGGGATGTTGTCAATCCTGATGCCCGGGAGACGCTCAACGCGGTGATGTCCGAATCCAGCACAGAACCCCGCGTATTGGCGCTTGCCATTGAGACGGCGTCCCCGGATTTCATTGATGCGGGCTGCCGCGATGGCCGCTTTCCGGTTCTCGAGTCCTTGCGCGCGCGCGGTACATGGGGGACGTTGGAAAGCGTCACCAACATCTCAAGCGGGTCCGTCTGGCCTTCGCTGTACACGGGGTGCAATCCCGCGAAGCACGGCATGGCCAATTTCCATATGCACCTTGTGAAAGGCACGTACCACATCGACCGGTACGGGCCTGACCAGGTCAAGCGGCCTCCCTTCTGGGAATACCTTGGACAAGAAGGCCTGCGCAGCGTGATCGTTGACGTTCCCCTGACGCGACCGCGTTCCGGCCATGCCGGAGCGCTGATCTCCGCTTGGGGCGTCGAGGGACCAGCCTGGATCCGCGAGAGTCATCCGCCGGACCTGCTGCGCCGCGTCCTGAAGGAGGTTGGCCCGTACGCGCTGCCCAACGACGACTATCGCCGGAGCATCCGTCCATCAACGTGCGAACAGTATCGGGAACTTCGCCATCTGCTGCTCGCGGGGATCCGGCAGAAGACCCAGCTCCTGCGTTACCTGATGAAGAACGAGCAGTGGGACCTGTTCCTCGCGGTGTATTCCGAGTCGCATTGGGCCGTCCACGTGCTCTACCAGACATTCGACCCACGGCATCCGGACCACAAGCCCGAACTCGCGGACGAATTCCAGTCACTGTATCGCGAGTTGTTTGAGGCGCAGGATGAGGCGATTGGCGAACTTCTGGAGTGCGTGCCCGGCGATGTCTCGGTACTCGTTTTCTCAGCCTCCGGATTCCGGCCCAACTATAGCGCCAATCACCTCTTGCCGGAAGTGTTGAACCGGCTTGGCGTGGGGCCCACGCCGTCCACGGCCTTCGCGGGAGACGAATCTGCCCACAGCTACAGTTATTACCGCATCCGGCGGATCCAGGACACCGTATCGACCCCTCTTATTACGGCGGCCAAACGAGTCGTCCCTCGGCGCCTCTGGGAAAAGTGGACCCGCCGCCTGCTCTTCGCGCGTGAGAACTGGGCGCGGAGCAGGGCTTTCTGTCTCCCCAACGATTACTGCGGGAACATTCGCATCAATCTGCGGGGCCGCGAGCCCAAGGGACTCGTTTCCCCCGACGCGTACGACGCGGTGTGCGATGAACTGGAGCGCGCGTTTCGGCAGTTGAAGAACGCTGCCACCGGCGCCCCGGCCGTTGAGAAGGTCATTCGTGTTCGCCGCGAGTACTCCGGAGAACACGTGGATGCCCTCCCCGACCTTTCCATCGTGTGGAGTGATACACACCCCTTTGATGGGATTCAATCAGACCAGATCGGCGTGGTGCGCGGCGTGAATCCGGAACGCCGGCCGGGTGCCCACCACCCGGAGGGGTTCTACATCCTGGCGGGACCTGCAATCGGGCGCCGGGCAGGACCTGTACGCGCCCAGCTCGTCGATCTCGCGCCAACCATGATTGACTTGTCGGGCGCAAAAGTACCTGAAGACCTGGATGGCTTGGCCATCCATTCGCGTTCCCGGGATTCGGCGGGTCTTCCCGTCTGACCGCGCTGAACGGCGCACCGGGCAGTTTCCGGTGAAACCTCCCTCTATCCGGGCCGCGAACGACCCATTAATCACGTAAATAGCTGCGTGACAACGGCTCCGCTCCTTGGCTATAATTGATGGGCAAGAAAGAGCAGCAACTGGTTCACGGCGGGCTATCTGATTGATGATTAAACACATACTTGTTCCGACCGATGGTAGTGAGCAGGCAGTTTGTGGTGTCAAGTACGCCGTAGCTGTTGCGCGGCAATACGGCGCCAAGGTTCACGGCCTGCATGTCATCGACCTCAAGCTGCTGGAAGGTCCGATCCTGCGTGACGTTTCCGCCTCCCTGGGAACGGCGCCCTACGCCAACTACGAGGGCAATATCAGCCTGATTCTTGAAGAGCGTGGCAAGCTGGCCTTGGAAGTCTGCACGAAGCTGGGACAGGAAGCCGGCGTGGAAGTGTCCACGCAGAACGTGACAGGGCTTGTCGCGCGCACCATCCTCGAAAAGAGCGAATTGGCGGACTTGGTCGTCATGGGGCGCAGCGGTGAACACAGCGCGTGGCTGGAGGGTGTGCTCGGCTCGACGACCGAATCGGTGGTGCGGCGATCCACGCGGCCGATCCTGGTCACCGCGCGGGAGACACCCGGGCACGAGCGTTTTCTGGTTGCCTACGACGGGTCCTCGCACGCCAAGCGCGCCCTGGGCGTCGCGGCCGAGGTCAGCATTGGATGGAACACGCCGCTGGATGTGTTGGTGGTTGGTTCCGGCGCCAAGGCAGAAACCACGCTCAATGAGGCGCGCAGCTATCTGAATGCGCATGAGTTGATTATCCGGTACGTTTTGCGCGAAGGGGACCCGAGCGAAACGATCGTTTCGTATGCTGGCGAGTGCAAGGCCGACCTGCTTGTCATGGGAGCGTACGGCCACACCAAAGTCAGGGCGCTTGTCGTGGGCAGCACGACGGCATACGCCATGAATCATGCGCCCTGTCCTGTGCTGTTAACGCGATAGGGCACCTGAACAAGGGATTGGGAAAACGATGGAACCCGCGCGCACCATTGAAGAGATCATTCAGCGAGTCGGCGATTTGCCGGCGATTCCGGAGGTCGTGGCGGAAGTCCTACGCATGACCGACGACCCCCTCGTGGACATGACCGACGTGACCCAGGTCATCGAACGCGATCCCGCCATGACGGCCAAGATACTTCGCGTGAGCAACTCTCCCTACTACGGCATGAAGCAGTACGTAGGGACGCTGAAGCTGGCGCTCGTGATCCTCGGTGTGCGCGAGGTGCGGAACATCGTGCTCGGCGTTTCGGTCATCGACGGTTTGAACGACGGCCTGAAGTCGAACCTGGTGCCCAAGGAGTTCTGGTCGCATTCGTTTCTTACAGCAGGAGTATCCAAGCATCTGGCTACCACGATGCGCCTTGGGATGCAGGGCGAAGCCTTTATCTGCGGGCTGCTGCATGACATGGGCAGGCTCATTTTGTTGAGACAGATGATGACGCCATACGCGAAGCTGCTCCAGGCTGCCGGAGGTCATGGATCGCCATTGTGTGAAGCCGAGATGGCACAATTGGGTTTCACGCACGCCGATGCCGCCGCGGCGCTTGCGGAGCGCTGGAACTTCCCCAAGACCCTTGCGGACGCCATCCACTTCCATCACGTCAGGGAAGGCCAGTCGCTGTCGAGTGCCAAGGACCCCAAGCTGGCGGCGGTGGTCCGGATCGCCAACCTGGCCGCGTATCATGACTTTGCGTCGGGCGACGCCTCTGCATTCGAGGCCGGAGCCGACAGCGAGGCATGGACCATCCTGGAAAGCGCGCCGGCGCCCATCGGGGCGAAGGATCGGCTTCGCGTATTCATCGAGATTCTGGACGAATTGAAAGACTCCCCTCCCCCCCTTTTTTGATCGTCCCGCGCGTGATGGAGTCCGGCGGGAAGTCTTGTGACGGAGTTTGACGGTATGGCAAAGAAAGAACGTATCACGATCACTCGAGACGACGATCTGGACGCGATCGACCTTGAGTTGGAGCAAGCGCTGGAACAACTGAACGGCGCCAACGAGAAAATCACATCGCTTCTGGCGTCCATAGAATCCACCAACAACGCCAGCGAGACCAAGGCCTATGCCGAGGAAGGGCCGGAGGAAGAAACATCTGGTGAGACACCGCCTCCCTCGCAGGACAATCCGGCGCCGGCCTCGCCGGCGAGTTGAGTCCGGCCGAAGGCCGGTTCCTCTGTGAACCCAGCGCCCCTCACATCCGAAGCCGCCTCTGGCAACGCCCCTCTCCGCATACTTCTGAGCGATCCGCACCTGAAGGGCGGCGGCCAGGTCCGGTATGTCGTGAACCTCGCGCGCGAATTGACGGGCCTTGGCCACCACGTGACCATTGGATGCAAAACGGACAGCATCCTCGCGGGCCTGGCGCGGCAAGCAGGCTGCCCAGTCCTGAACGCGTTCCACTATCGCGGCGGACTCCGGCCCGTGATGTGGGCACACGATATCGGGCAAGTCCGGCGGTTCATCCGCGAGAAACGGCCCGATATCCTGCACGCGAACGGATCCCAGGATCACTGGGTCAGCGCGTTGGCGTGCCGCTGGCTGGGGGGTCCTGCCTGCATGGTGCGCACCCGCCACAACACGTACCCGGTCAGCGAAAACCCGGGAAATCGTCTGCTCAACCTCTCGTGGACGGATTACCAGATCGCGGTCTGCGAAGCAGTGTTCGATTTAAGGGCTTCGCGCCCGGTCTTCGATTCCGGCCGCATGACGGTCATCCACAATGGCGTGGACCCGGACGTGTTCAAACCGGACCCCGGCCAGCGCCTCCGCGCGCGCGAAGAGTTTGGCTACGGTGCTGAAGACGTGGTCCTCGGCATCGCCGCGCGCCTCACCGAGGCCAAAGGGCACCAGTTTCTGTTTGAAGCGGTTGCGGGGTTACGTTCCGAGTTCCCGCGGCTTCGCCTGCTGGTGTTGGGGCAGGGAGATCTGGAGGCGGACCTGAAGCGGCTTGCCGTGAAACTCGGCATCGAAGAAATCACCACCTTCGCCGGATTCCGGAATGACATCGGGCAATGCATGCAGGCTTTTGACGTAGGGGTGCAGCCTTCCATCGATTGTGAAGCATCCTCATTCAGCGTGATGGAACAGATGGCCACGGAAATACCTATCGTTGCCTCGGATCATGGCGGTACGAAGGAGATTGTTCGTGACGGCCAGGATGGGTACATCGTGCCCCAAGGCACGGTCGCGCCGCTGGCGGAGGCTCTTGCGCACCTCCTGCGAGATCCCGCGAAGCGGCGGCAGATGGGGGTGTCTTCGCGCAGGCGCGTCATGGATGAGTTCACCCTCGCGCTGCTCGCCCATCGGACTGTCGAGGCGTACCAGAACGCACTGGTTGTTCACGCGTCACGCCGGCCGGGCCGCCCATGAGAATCCTGCATGTCGATGAGCAGTCCGGCTGGCGCGGCGGCGAACAGCAGGCGAGTTACTTGATTCGGGGTCTTATCGCCCGGGGGCATGCGTGCGTCATCGCAGGCCGTCGCGGCAGTCCATTTCTGATTCGAGACCACGGAGGCGAGGTCACCGCGCGCGTGGATGCGCCGTTCCGCGGCGAGGCGGACCTGTGGTCTGCCTGGATATTGGCGCGCGCATTGCGCCGTTTCGACATCGACCTGGTCCACTCCCACACCAGCCACGCGCTCACATATGCCATTCTGGCTTGTGCGCTGGCCCGGCGCGGAAAGGTCGTTGCGTCGCGCCGCGTGGACTTCTCCCCGAGGAAGAACGCCTTCAGCCATTGGAAATACACGAGAGCTGACGGCATTGTCGCCATCTCGCACCGCATTGCGGAGGTCATGCGCGGTTTTGGCGTACCCGAATCCAAACTGATGGTCGTACACAGCGGCATCGACCCGGCACGGATGGACGTGGAACCCCTGCCGCGTGAAGAATTGGGCGTACCTTCTGACGCTCCGCTTATCGGCAATGTCGCTGCCCTCGTGGGACACAAGGATCAAGCAACGCTCATCGCGGCGATGCCGGCTGTGTTGAGCGTGCAACCTCAGGCCCGGTTGCTCATTGCGGGCGAGGGTCCCTTGCGCGGCGCTCTGGAGCGGCAGATCGCGGAGTTGGGCGTTGGGCATGCCGTGAGGCTGCTTGGTTATCGCGATGACATTCCGCGTCTGATCAAGACTCTCGACGTTTTCGTGTTATCCAGCAGCGAGGAGGGCCTGGGGACGTCCGTGCTGGACGCCATGGCGGCAGGCATACCCGTGGTGGCCACGCGAGCTGGAGGCATCCCGGAGATGGTCCGGGACAACGAGACAGGCCTGCTGGCGCCCATTGGGGATCCCAGTGCTTTTGCACGCGCCGTTACGGCGATGCTGGGGGACTCGGCTCTCAGGGCGCGTCTAGCCCGGCGCGCAGGCAAATTGGTCGCGGAACACTTCACGTACCAGCGAATGGTAGAGGGAAACGAAGAGGTCTACCGCCGCGTTCTTGGTGTTTGAACGGTGAGCCGTCCGGACCCGGATGCGATGTCGATGAACAAATCGTAATCGTTTCAAATGGCCTGCTGTCATTTCGCCATGGGAAGATTCAGCAGCAAGTGCTGAATTCGGAACCGGGAGCAAAGCCATGTTGAAGTACGTTCTGGCCGGCGCGTCTGTTGGCATGGGGTTGTATCTTGCAATCGTCGCGGGGAGTCCGCGTGAGCGCGGCTTGACGTATCCTGTGGTGGATACCGGGCAGACACGCTTCTACGGCAGCGCGCTCGTGGCCGAAAAACCGGAGTCCGGCGCGGCGTTCTATGGGCAGGATGCCCACCATCAAGGTCTCCAGCCTGCGTATCGCGATAACGGGGATGGAACGGTCGCGGACCTGAACACGGGACTCATGTGGCAGCGAGATCCGGGCGAGAAAGTGACGTGGGATGCGGCCGTGTCCGGCGCGCAAGCGCTGAACCTCGCGGGCTACAGGGATTGGCGTCTTCCATCCATCAAAGAGCTGTACTCCTTGATTCAATTCTCCGGCACCGATCCGATTCTGCATCCTGGCGCGGCAGGGCAGACGCTTGTGCCCTTTATCGATACGAACTACTTTGAGTTCCGCTACGGCGATCCCTCGCGTAACGAGCGTTCCATCGACGCGCAGTACTGGTCCAGCACGCAGTATGTCTCGACAACCATGAATGGCAATCGCACTGCTTTTGGGGTGAACTTCGCGGATGGGCGCATCAAGGGGTACCCCAGCGCTTTGGCAGGTCCCCCGGGGCGGCAGCATTCCATGATGGCTTTTGTCCGTTACGTGCGCGGGAATACCGCGTACGGGCGAAACCACTTCGTGGATAACGGCGATGGCACGGTTTCCGACCAAGCCACCGGCCTCATGTGGACGAAAGCGGACAGTGGCGCAGGAATGGACTGGGAACACGCGCTGGCTTACGCCGAGAATCTGGAATTCGCTGGCTACTCCGACTGGCGTCTGCCCAACGCAAAAGAGCTGCAGAGCATCGTGGATTACACGCGGTCGCCGGCGACGGCTGGTACCGCGGCAATCGATCCGCTGTTTGAGACGACTCCAATTCGAGACGAAGCCGGAGGCAAAGACTTCCCCTATTTCTGGACGGGCACGACGCACGCCTCCTCGGACGGCAGCGGGCGCCAGGCCGTCTACATCGCGTTCGGCACCGCGTACGGATACATGCAGTCTCCGCCGGGTTCCTCCACGCTCCGTCTGCTCGATGTGCACGGGGCGGGCGCTCAACGCTGCGATTTCAAGGCAGGCGACCCGGCGGACTATCCCCGGGGACGAGGTCCGCAGGGTGACGTTGTGCGTGTCTTGAACTTCGTCCGCTGTGTGCGAGACGCGAAGTGATCCGGGCGGCGGGCCCTGCGCGTCCATGGCCGGGCCGCCGCCTCATGTCGTCTGTCGCTGCCTTGAGGTATCCGGCCATAAAGTGATAGCATTCATCCCTGTTTTCATCATTAGCCCATCGCTGGTATCCATTGACCAACGGGGGCTTTCAGCGCGTCTGCATTCCGATTCCGGGAGATGGCTTATATTTGGGGGGAAAGGACACTATGGCTACCTACAAGATTGCGTTGTTTCCGGGCGACGGGACCGGACCGGAGGTGCTTCGGGAAGGCGTCAAAGTCATGAGCGCCGCCGCGGAGCGCTTCGGCATCAAGCTCGAAACCCAAGAGTTTGATTTCGGGGGCGAACGCTACCTCAAAACCGGCGAGGTCCTGCCGGATTCGGCCATCGAAGAGTTCCGCCGCTTTGACGCGATCTATCTCGGGGCCATCGGCCACCCGGACGTGAAACCCGGCATCCTCGAAAAGGGCATCTTGCTCAAGACCCGCTTCGAGTTGGACCAGTACATCAACCTGCGCCCCGTGAAG
>JADLCA010000073.1 GCA_020847495.1 Candidatus Hydrogenedentota bacterium
CCAAATCAACAACCGACCAAGGAAATGCCTCGGATACCGAACCCCCAATGAAGTCTTCCAGCAAGTACGTCTCCAACGCCTACTTGCACTTGGCTCTTGAATCCAGGAACGGCCGTTGGAAGGGGAACGCCATCGCTATTCCGCTTCGCATGGAGAGTTACAGGTTTCGTTCGATTCACCCATAGGCTAAACTGACCGGACTCTCCGCAGGATCGCGAATTCAGGATAAGGGAAGCGAAAACACTAAACAGAACGCGATGTAAGACTGCTTTACCTTGAAACCGCAAAGTCCGCGAAGCAAGAGCCAACATTGAGTTTCTCATCCTTCGCATCAAAGCAATCTTCTCTTCCATCCCCTGGGGCGTGGCGTTTCCGGGCTCGACGGCCGCTTCTAGTCCGCATATCTCACCGCCCCCCGCGTAGCGGGCGGTGAGATATGCTCTAGCAATGGCCTACAGGCTCACTCGAGATGATTTCTCGCACGCACATCGTGTAAGCAAGAATGACGTGCCAGGGTATTGGAAGCTGCTGATTCAACTTGGATTGAGAGAACTGCGGTGTGTGCGCACTGAGAAATCCGGGCTAGTTGAATACAATGGCATCGCGTTAAGACGGCGAACCTGAATGGAGGGAGCCCATATGTCCCAACGCTCCCCAGTACTCACTGCGCAGACATTCCACGGGGAAACCTCGAGCGAGTTATCAGACCACGGGCAGTGCCAAGAGGCATCCCGTGTGCCGCGGAAGCTGGAGTACGTCTTCGCGACGAGTACTTATGGCCCGAAAGGCCAAGGTACTCTCAGCCCGGGGTTGGTCGTAGCGCAGCGAAGGCCTACCCCGGGTATCGGGATGCCCGTTCTTACTACCCTGTAAAGGTTGCATACTCGTCGAGCTGCCAATCGCGAACGCGCGGTTCATTAGAATGAACCTCGGACTATGCACCTCTTTGAGGGGATTCCTCTGGAACGTGCTGACCCGGGGTAGTCCCACCGTTTCAGCGGGCCAAGCCCGGGCTATGAGCAATAGGCCTTTCAGGCTATTGTGGCGGCTTGACGCCGCCAATTCGCGAGGTCGGGACCACCGATTCGTGGGGGTCCGGCCGCGAATTCGCAGCAGTCTGGCGCGGGTTCAACGAACACACGCTGCATCACACTCAAATCCCGGCATTTCCAAAGCAGGGGCTGGCAATGCCAACCAGACTTTGTGACGGTAACCCCATCGGCAATCTTAATGCGATTACACCGAGCGGCGAAGCAGCCTTTGCGGTAGAATGCCGATGGGGTCTACGATTGCCCAAGACAGTTCGTTGCAGGCACCGTATGACTGAGAACAATTGGAGGTAGTATGAGCGATCTTGGCCGCGCACGGCGTCTGATTGTAGCAGCGCTTGCTCTCGTTCTCGCAGGGACGACTTTGCCCACCGTCTGTTCGGTATGCGTGGCAGATCCTGCACCGGGAGAAGTTAGGACAGATGCATTCGCCCGGGAGGTGGAGCGTGTCCTTCCTCTTGAGAACCCTTACGATTACCACAGGCGGCTGTCGGGCAGCCCCGTGCACGAGGCGAGGCGTAATCCCGAGATCGTACCCCAGGCCGGCGAGCTGGTCCTTCCTGAGTCTGGGTGGAAGATCGTCTCTCGCGCCCAAAGTACGGTGCTTCTCAACAATGCCGTTACGGATTTCCAGGACTATCTGAACACGTCTATGGGAGTCCGCGTGGAGATAGAAAGCCGGGATACACTGCTGGACTGGGAAGGCCTGACCCAGTGTATCGTGGCCGGGACGCGCGACGACTTGCCCGGCTGCGGGACAGACCTGAAAGGCCCCAAGGATTATGAGATCGTCGTAACGCCGGAACGTGTGGTCGTGTGCGGATTCGATGAGCGGGGCGCGATGTTCGGGCTGTACAACCTGGAGGCCCGGATGAACCTGCGCGAGGCGCCCATTCTGCCCGCGAATCTGAAGACGGCGCGGCACAGCCTCTACGACACGCGCATGGTGCACTCCTGGATGGGTTGGATGGAGTGGCCGGACGCGCTGCTTGCGCATCTGGCGCACGACGGTTTTGACGGCATTTTCGCATCGTGCTACGCCAATCCGAACGGGGACCGCACCACGGCGGAGTCTTCAACGGAGTTCATGGCCCGCCTGCTGTTTATGATGCGCCATCAGGACCCCGCACGAATTCGCGACCTGATCGATCGGGCGTCCCGTTTTGGCATCAAAGTCTACGCGCCGATTATCCACCAGTACGTGGGGACCCCGGAAAGCGAGGCGCAGTTGCGCAGTCTTGTGCAGGATGTTGTGAGGGCTTTCCCCGACATTCAGGGATACATACTCTTAACCGAAGGCTTCTGGTACAAGCAATGGGGAGGCGCCCACGGCGCGAGCGCGGAGTACGTGCAGGACTGGGCCCGCAACTGGTGCCGGGCGGTCGCCATCGTGGCCGAGGAATGCCACCGGGTGAACCCTGCCATCGAGATTCTCCCGTGGGAATACAACATCGACTTCCGTCCGCAGAACGCGGAGATGAAGCGGTACTTCATCCAACAGCTTCCCGGCGATTCGATACCCTTGCTCACCTGGGAGAACGGAAAGAGCTTTGAAATCGACGGGATGCAGGGATATCTGCGTGACTACTCGCTGAACCAGATCGGTCCCGCGGAAGTGACCGACGCCCAGATCGCCGAGGCACGCCAACGGAACATGAAGGTCTATTGCAAAGCCGATGCGTTTGCATCCTGGCAATTTGGCACGATCCCGTACCTTCCCTTTCCGTACCAATGGTACGAACGATACAAGACACTCGAGAAGTATGGGGTGAACGGCACGCTCGAAAGCTGGTCCAGTGGGTACACGCCAAACTTCATGACCGAACTCCGGGCGTGGACGTGCTGGAGCGGCGCGCCCTCTTTGGAGGAACTGCTTGGCGCCATTGCCGCCCGTGATTTTGGAAGTGGAAAACAAGAGATGGTGCTCGCAGCCTGGAGGCATTTTAGCGAGGCGATTCGCCTGGTGCCGGACACCGGGCCCAACATGGGAACCAACAACGCCATCGGGAATCCCCTCTTCTTCCAGGAACCACCGCTGCGGACCATGACATTCACGCATTCCTGGACCGACCACGGGAAATGGATGGGCTACCTTGGAGGGCAGATCAACCCCTATTGGCCGTTCACGGTCACACGCATGGTATTCTTCCCCGACTTCACGAACCAGACGAACAATGCCGAGCTTTACGCGCGAGGCGCGACCGGCGTAGAGGTTGACCCTCAAACGAAAGTCCTCCCCGTCTTCCTGAAGTATCTGCGGCAAGCTTCGGACAAGATGGAAGAAGGGTTGAAACTCTATCGGGCCGCGGCGATAACGAGTCCTGAATCCAAGCGCCAACACGCCGTTCACGAAGTAGTCGTCGCCGAACAACTTCAACGGATGATGCAGAGTGATGCCGCCATTCTCGAGTTCGAAGATCTTCGCCTGCAACTCGCGGCTGAGCAGGACTCGCAGAAAGCGGGTACACTGCTTGATCGGATGGAGACGATCCTGCGCGAAGAAATCGCCCGCACGGAGCTTTCACTTCTGGCCGCCACGCGGGACTCACGCCTCGGCTTCCAGTTCGAGCAGGACTATGTCTATACGCCCTATTCGCTGAGGGAGAAGCTCGAAGTCCTGCGCGAGACGCTCGACAAGCAACTACCCGCGCGCCGCGGAAGGGGCTAGCCCGGCGGTCTACTGAACTTCGTTGAGCACGCCGAGGTTGGACCAACCCTTGGGGCCGTTGCGCAGGGACAGAATTCATGGAGAGGATTCCTATGATAAGGCATAGCGTGTTGGTACCCGCTGTCACCTTGCTCTGCGTTTCTGCCTGGGCGGGGGATGCAACCAAACCGGTTGAAAAGGCGTTGCCCATGGATGGACAGGTCTTTGCTGTTGAGGGACACGTGGCTTTCCTGATGCCTCCGCCGCAGGAAAAGCGCATCGCCCCAATGCCTTGGGTGTGGTATGCGCCAACCCTGCCAGGGCTGCCGGGTGAGGCAGAAATCTGGATGTTTGAGCGTTTTCACGCCGCGGGCATTGCGATCGCGGGGATCGACGTCGGCGAGTCATACGGCAGTCCCGAAGGGCGCGCGGCCTATTCCGCTCTGTACAAAGAGTTGACTGAATACCGCGGCTGCGCCAAGAAGGCCTGCCTGCTCGCCCGGAGCCGCGGTGGGTTGATGCTCTACAATTGGGCCTGTGAACACCCCGAGGCCGTTGCGGGCATTGCCGGGATCTATCCGGTGTGCAACCTCCTCAGCTACCCTGGCGTTGCCAAGGCGTGTTCGGCGTACCGGCTCTCCGAGGCCGAGCTGACGGCACAGCTGACTTCGCATAACCCGATCGATCGGTTGGCGCCCCTCGCGAAGGAGAAGGTGCCTATCTTCCATATCCATGGCAATACGGATACGGTGGTGCCGCTCGAGGACAATTCAGGCGAGGTGGCGCGCCGCTATCGTGACGTGGGCGGGAAGATCCAACTGCTGATACCCGAAGGGCAGGGACATTCCATGTGGCCGGGCTTCTTCCAGTGCCAGGAACTCGTGGACTTCGTCATCGCGGTGGTTGCCAATCCGCAGCACGAACCCAAGTAGCTCAGCGCGCCTGCACCATGCCAAAAACGGCAGTTGACTGGGACTGACCCCGTCTTTCGCGCAGGCCTTGCGGAGCGAAACACGGGGTCTGTCCCTCATCCAGCGGGGGACGATGACCTCTCGGGTATCGCATTCGGGCCGGTAACGTTAATGACTGCATGGCGGTTCAACTGCCGTTTCTAGGATCATGGACTGTAGTGCTTCGGAGACGCGGATCAGAGCCCGCCCCGCGTGGAAGGCCGTCTTGAACTCCCCACCCTTGTCCGTGGTCACGGGTTCCCCGCTCTCCCAGTGCACATCCTGATACCAGTCGCCGCACTCGTGGTCGATCTGATGCGTCCACACCCAGTCGAATTGCTGGATGAACGCATTCACATACTTCGCGTCCTGTGTCCAGCGATACACATCAATCAAGGCGTTGAGCAGTTCCGCCTGAGCCCACCAGGATTTGAACAGGCGATTCGGAGAGAGGCTGACCGCATCGACAACGTGGCCTGTCACCGGCCCGTAGGCCGCCAACCCGCCGCGCGCGCGATCAAGACCATAGTCCAGCGCGTGGTCGACGAGACCCAGGATCGTGGCCCGGTAATCTTCCCGCGATTCACCGAGGAGGTCAACGGCCTCGAGCATCAGCCAGGCCAGTTCCACATTCAGACCGTACGAGGTCGTCATCCTGCCATGTACGTCGGTCAATGGATTCCACTCGTAGTCGAAGACCGTGACGGTGCAACCATGTTCCTTGTGAATGCCTTTCGATCGGATCAGATGTAGCACGTTTCTCAGCGCATTCAGATGCCTCGGGTCACGTGTCGATTTGCACAGGTAGAGAAAGCCTTCCAGGACGTTCGTGTGCATATCGATGGTCTTGATCCGTGTTTGGCTCCCGAGGTTCATCTGCTCAGCGTTCAGCGCGCCCCAGTCATGCCCGTCGAAATCCTCGATGAAGCCCAGGTCGCGGTCGGCCGCTTTGGTCATCAGCAGCTCGAACACGCGCTCCGCCGTATCAAGCGCCTCCTGGCGCCCGGAGGCGCGGTAGTACTCCGTCAGGCCTGTGAGGGCGTACCCATGGAAATCGGTGTTCTTCCGCGCGACCTTGGGCTGGCCGTCCCGCGTGACAGAGAAGTAGAAACCGCCCTCGACCGCGTCCCACATGTGGTCCATCAAGAACCGGAACGTTTCGCTCGCCAACTCGAGATAGCCCCTGTCCCGGAGACCGTGGCGGTGCGCCGCCGACAAGCTGAACAGCATGCGCACCTGCATCATCAAGACCTTCTCGCTGTCGTCGAGGCGCCGTCCGCAACGGTCCATCCGCGTCAGGAAGCCCCCGTGCTCCTCGTCCCACCCGTGGTTGAACCAGAAAGGTAGGAGGTTCCCAGCGAGAGTGGCCTCGGCGCGCTGGTGTATATCGGCAAGTCGGTCTATCGTTTTCATATCCATGGCAAGCTCCTAAAGGCCGCACGCATTGTGAAACAAAAAAGGCCAACGATTCACATACGTAAACCGCTGACCTTCAATGCTTTTAATGGTGGAGATGAACGGAATCGAACCGTCGACCTCTTGACTGCCAGACAAGAAACGGAGCCGCATAACCCTTCTGCAAACCATGACTTGCGGATTACTTCTTCCCCCGACTGTACTCCTGACTGTATCGGAAACGCGGAAACGAGTTCCAGTGATAGGCTCCACGCTCTGGCGGATGCGCTCCGGGGGTTGTCAGAAGGTGAGCGGGCCATCTTGGCGGACTTGCTGAAAAGGGACCAGCAAGCAGACACGTAGGCCGGGACCGTTGGCGGGCGGTTCCGACACGGGAGTAGACGCGTCGGCAGGACAGAACCTCGTGACGCCGAAGGCAAAGACCTGCGTGTCTATCCTGGGGAGTATCGCACGCGGGAACCGGCCTCTTTCGCCCCTTTGTTTCGGGGTGCGTGTTTGACCTCCCCTTGGGCGTTGGGACTGAACGCGCACGAACGGCAGAGAATCACTTTCGCTCTTGAGAAGGCCGCCGCCCGGCCATGGGCCACCCGCATCCCAACGCCGCATCGGAATGCTCCCCCTATCCCCCTACCCCCTTTCCCCCCTGCGGGTCCCAAACACTGACAGTCCCCTGCTCCCTAAGGGAGCGCAATTTTTCCTGGTATCCCTTCCCTACCTTTGTACTCGTTGATATAATGTGAGTGGAGGGCAGCCTTGCGGGCCTTCAGATCGTCATAGGTTTGCGCGGTCCCGCATATCGGTCTACATGATCACAGTCGGAGAAACCGCCCATGAAGATCGTACACTGCGGATTCGTTCCAGCTCTTCTGATCATTTGCGCATGTTCCCCAAGCCAGAGGTCACTGGATGACCTACTAAGTGCTGCAGATCGAGGAGAAGCGGATGCACAAGTTCTCCTGGGCAATCACTATTACCGTGGTAAGGGCGTTAACTTGGACTACGCCAAGGCGGTAGATTGCTACAGGAAGGCTGCCGATCAAGGCCATGCTGAGGGGCAAACCTGCCTGGGTGTGATGTATGCCAGAGGCCAGGGTGTACCTCAGGACCATCAGCAGGCTCTAGACTGGTTTCGCAAGGCCACGGGACAGGGGTATGCACGGGGGCAGTACAATCTCGGGAATATGTACTTCCACGGCCAAGGCGTCCCCCAGGATTACCAGGAGGCTCTGAAGTGGGTTCGCAAGGCGGCGGAACAGGGCGATGCACAGGCGCAGGCCTTGCTCGGGAGCATGTACTACGAAGGCCTTGGTGTCCCCCAGGACTACCAGGAGGCGGTCTCGTGTTTTCGCAAGTCGGCGGACCAGGGAAATGTATGGGGGCAGTACCGTCTCGGGACCATGTACGCCAAGGGCCAGGGGGTCCCGCAGGAGTATCAGGAAGCTTCGCGTTGGCTCCGGATTGCAGCCGCAAGGGGGTTGAGTCCAGCCCAGAATGACCTCGGGTTCATGTACTACCACGGCCTTGGTGTCCCCCAGGACTACCAACAGGCTGATGAGTGGTGCCGTAAAGCGGCGGAGCAGGGACTTGCAGAAGCGCAGTGCTGGATCGGGTCCAGGTACTTCCACGGCCAAGGCGTCCCCCAGGACTATCAGGAGGCTCTGAAGTGGTTGCGCAAGGCGGCGGAACAGGGAAATGCACAGGCGCAGTCCTTGCTCGGGAGCATGTACGCCTACGGCCCTGGTGTCCCCCAGGACTACCAGGAGGCTGTCAAGTGGTACCGCAAGGCGGCGGAACAGGGAGATGTATGGGGGCAGTACGGTCTCGGGACCAGGTACGCCAACGGCCAGGGGGTCCCGCAGGACTATAAGGAAGCTTCGCGTTGGCTCCGGATTGCAGCCGAAAAGGGGTTGAGTCCAGCCCAGTGTGACCTCGGGTTCATGTACTACCTAGGCCAAGGTGTCCCCCAGGATTACCAGGAGGCTGTCAAGTGGTACCGCAAAGCCGCCGAGCAGGGAAACGCGGCGGGACAGGGGCTACTCGGGGGTATGTACAACTTGGGCCTTGGTGTCCCCCAGGACTACCAGGAGGCTGTCAAGTGGTACCGCAAAGCCGCCGAGCAGGGAAACGTGGTGGCACAGGGACTACTCGGGGGTATGTACAACTTGGGCCAGGGTGTTCCCCAGGATTATGTTGAAGCATATACATGGTACAGCATTTCGGCAACCAGCGGGCTCAAAGAAGCGCAGGAGGGCCGGGACAGCACCGCAGCTTCAATGACTCCCGGACAGATTGCCGAAGGGCAGAAACGAGCTTCGGAATGGTGGGAAAAGCACCACCCTTCTTATCCGCCCTTGAATCTCGGCTTGAAGGGTAAGTCCAGCATTCATTGACGCTTGCGGACAGAATTACTGCGTGATGCGCCATCGAATGATTCTGCCTGAAGCACCCAAAGATGCCTATACGTTATCAAAATTATCATATATAGGCGGTTGTTGCATGGGGAGCATTTTCCCCGCTTTTCCAAACGATTTTGCTTGCGCAGAACGCCAAATGTCTGATATTGATTACGTGCAGATATCCTGCGCATTTCTCGTTCATTGCGACACGTGCCGGGGCTAGGGTAGCTCCCGAAAGCCCGCGCCTGTACGGGTTGTCCCGGCTTTCCTCATACAGGCACGGAGGCAGGGCCGTGGCCACCCGTTTCAAGAAGAGCGCCAGGGATCTCGCTGACAAGGTCAAGCAGGACAATCGAATAAAGATCGCGAAGCAGAAGCTGGCCACTATTCCCGATTTGATGGAGATGTTGGTGGGGCATTTGTTTCCCACTTACGCCAGAAGCGGGGGGCTGTATGAACTGCGTCCAACAAACCTCGATGAAATCGACTATCGCATGGACCCGCATGGCCCAAGAAGCCAGAAGATCCTGGATACTGTCATCCGAGGGATCCAATCGGGCGAACTCCAGGAGTACCGGCATTGTGGAGTCCCGCTCCTTGCACCGGATGAGGTCATCGGTTTTGTTGTGTACCATGGCTGCGGGCTACCCGCGTACCTTGCCCGCCACGGCAGAAAGTGGCATGCATCGCGAAAGCCAGAGCCCGCCGAGCCTTGCTCACCATCGGTAGCAGAAGCGGAAACCAGAAAGTCACAACCAGAGCGCGGGACACTTGCCGCAGGCGTCGGGGCTCAGAACTGGAAGGAACTTGAAGTGAAAGTCCTCGAAAAAGGGTTGCAGTATCGCCGCGCTGGCACAAGTGACGCATTCATCCAGAAGACATGGGGCGCGCTCGGAATGAAAGGGAAGAGGAAGGCGATCGCCCTGCTGATAGAGATCGCCATGCATGGCGGTACATTCCCTAAACGGAGCAATGAAATGCATCGCAGAGACACGGTACACGACCTAAACACGGCATTCGGCAACGCGTTCGGCCTGAAAGGCAATCCCTTCGGAAACAACAGGCATCTTGGAACACAAGCCATGTTCGGGGCCATCACTTGGGGAGGGCAGAGGTAACCGTTCCGTTGCCTGCGTTGCCCGGCAACGTTTCTCCACGAACTGACGCGCCGTTTCTTGCCCCGCATGAACTGGGCATGGCGGCGCGTTTCCGTTGCCTGAACGTTGCTTCTTGCCCATTGGGTAGAACCTAGAACAAAGGAGTTTGCCCAATGCAAGAAGCACACGAAAAGGAATTGCTCAGTGTTCGCGAAGTCGCCAGCATGCTCGACCTGTGCGAAAGGTCAGTGTATCGAATGGCAGACGCGGGAAAGATGCCGCGTCCACTCAAACTGGGCGCTCGCTCTCTTTGGAGAAGGCGTGAACTTCAGGACTGGGTGGACGCCGGGTGCAAGCCCGTGCGAGGGGCGATCCGATGAACGCCGCAGCAGACTTCAAGGTTGGCCGCGCACGCAGAGACACGGCCCTCAATGCATTGGAGTCGCGGCGCTCCGTTCATGTGAACCGAGGGCGCAGGACACTCCTGTTGCATCTCCTGGAGCATGACACCGCTACCGCCGATGACGTGCGGGCAGGCGTGAGGCTCCCGGACAGCATAGACCCCACGTGCCTGGGCAGCGTTCCGGGTCCCCTTGTGAAGGCGGGGATCATCGAGCGCGTGGGGTTTGTCCCATGCGTCCGCCCGGAGAGGCATGCCGCACCCACATCCCTGTGGGGGCTTGTGGACAGATCGAAGGCCGGGGATTGGCTCCAGACGCATCCCGACCGGGATGAGGCCCACACGGGGCAGGGGGAGTTGTTCCCCACGGATGGGACGATAGTCCGTTGGACATCTCATGGGTAGCAGCAACGCACAGAAGCGAGGCGACCAACTTGGGCTTATTGGCTCCGGGCATAGTGTTCCTCTTTGCTTTGAGCTTCTCGATAGTGAAGCGTGGAAAGCACTTACGCCCCTGCAAGCCTTGGTTCTAATTGACTGGTACCGCCTGTATGTCCGCGCATCGCGTTGGGACCGTGATCGCCTCCCAAAGGGTATGCAATACACCTGGGGGCACTGCAAGGTAACCATCTCCGAAAACGCATTCTATGAGGCCGTGAGCCAAATCGTGGAATTGGGTTTCTTCGAGCGGGCTCCCCAATTCGATTGCGGCCGTCCCGCTTCGGCCCGGTCATTTCTTCCATCCATGAAGTGGCGGAGCTACAGGGCTGCAACTGATGAAAGTCTCAAGGCAAAGAAACGCGCAAGAGGAAAACAGGTGCGCGTGGCGGGGAAGAAATCGAGGCGAACGGCGTATCGTACAGGACTCCAAAGGAAAGAGGAACCCCCAGCGAGTGCGCCGATACAACCCCCGTCGAGTGCGCCGATACAATCGTGTGAATTCGACATCACCCCCACCGAGTGCGCCGATACAGGGGAGAAAAGCGACGGTTTTCACCCCCGCCAAGTGCGCCGATCTGATTCATTACCATGTACATTGAGAGAAGTGAACTCAGTCCATGATGTGCGCACGTCCGCCGAACTCACTCGGTTCCTTGCTGTGCACTTTGGTAACGAAGCGCCTGATAATTTGGAAGTGCGCGGATGGATTGATCAAATTGGGATCGCCACGACGAAGAGACTCCTTGGTCAGGCATTGAAGAACGGCCACCCGGCAAAGCGGGTCTATGCTTTCCTCGAATCAGCGGCACAGGCTGCGAAGAACAATACGGGTTGACAGAAATTGACTGCTATGAGATAATTCGCGCATGAGATCATCACAGCAAAGCATCACCGAAACCCTCAAGCGGGCGATTCGCGACAGTGGCAAGTCTCTCAAGAGCATTGCCCAGGAAACAGGGGTGGAGCGCATGAGCATCAGCCGTTTCATGAGCGGCGCTCAAACCCTCCGCCTGGACAAGGCCGATATCCTCTGCGCGTACTTTGGGATCGAGATCTCACAGAAACAGAAGCCCCGAAAGGACAGTAAGGTGTAGGTATGGGTTTCATCTTCAAACCAGACAAATGGAAGCCGCTGCCGGATGGCGCGGAGATCGTCCAGGTCAAGCGCAAGGCCTTTGCCCAATGGACCGGCGCGGACGGGAACATTGAGCGTGAACCCGCGAAGCAAGGCCGCGATGGTTCCTGGCGGATCGTGCAGCCATGCGGCGTGTACCTCGCCAGATACAAGGGACCGGATGGCACGATGGTCACGCGTTCAACGGGATGCAAGACTCAGGACGCGGCGCGGCAAGTACTGGCCGACTTCGAGCGCGAAGCGGAGCGGGAGCGAGTCGGCGCAGTCTCCCCCCTTGAACGCAAGCGCGTTGAGCAGGGCAAGCGCCCCATATCCGGGCACATCGCTGACTACATCGAAGCCCTCTCGGCGCGTGGAACCACTCAGGGCCACATCGCGAATACGCGGCGCTTCCTGAACTTCATGGCAGATGGTTGCGGGTGGACACTGCTCCGGGATGTGAACCGGGGCGATTTTGAGAAGTGGCTTGGACGTCTACGTCTTGAACCGCGAAAAGAGAACGGACCTACACTCTCGGCACGGAGCGTCAATGCGCGACTCGTGGCGGCCAAGGCGTTCTTCAATTGGCTCGTGCAGGTGGACCGGATATCCACAAGCCCCCTTGCTGGTGTGAAGCCCCTCAATGAGCGCACGGACAGACGCCGGGAGCGCCGGGCGTTGACTCTGGGGGAAGTCGCCAAGCTGGTAGACGCGGCGGAGCGCAGGCCCCTGGCGGATCGGCAGGACAAGAACCGGGGTGACGATCAGGCCGAACTCAAGAAAGAGACCATAGAAGCCATGCAAGCCCTCGGCAGAGAGCGGGGGCTCATTTATCGTGTGCTCGCATTCACGGGTTTGCGCGTGGGCGAACTGCGGAGCGTGAAGGTGGGGCAAGTCATTCTCGATGGCAAGGTACCGCACATCGCGTTGAAGGCGGCCGATGAGAAGAACCGCAAGGGCAGCCAGATTCTCTTGCGGAGCGATTTGGTTGCACTTCTACGCCAGCACCTGACCGACAAGCTGATCGCGTCACAGCGGGCAACGCAGGCCACAGGAAAGCCGGTTCCGCTGGCGTTCAGTGCCGATATCCCGCTGTTCAGAATTCAAAAGCGCATGACCAGGGTGTTCGACCTCGATTTGAAGGCGGCGGGCATTGCGAAACGAGATGCCCATGGCCGCACGCTCGACGTGCATTCACTTCGATGCACCTTCGCAACGGAACTCGCACGGGCGGGCGTTCCCTTGCAGCAAGCAGTAAGCCTTCTGCGCCACAGCGATCCGCGCCTGACACTGGGCACGTACACGCACCTGACCGCGCTGGACGGCGGCGCGGCTATCGCCAAGATTCCAAGCCTTCCGAAGATTGAGAAGGAGCAAGCCCCGCAGGTGGCGCAAGCGAATCTGACTGTATCGGTGACTGTATCGACAACCGGCAATGTGGTTCCTTCTGAGTCGTTCCGGTGCAGTGCGCCCCAAGATCGGCGCGATACAGGCGGCACGGGCGGACAAAGGAAAAAGCCCCTGGTTTCAGGGGCTTACAACGACTGTCATTCGCTGACAGGGATTTCAAATGGTGGAGATGAACGGAATCGAACCGTCGACCTCTTGACTGCCAGTCAAGCGCTCTCCCAACTGAGCTACATCCCCACGGGAAACTTGCGACAGGAAGTATAGCGGACTCCCCGCCCGGGATTCAAACTTCCGTTTGCGGGACCCAGCGCCCGCAGGCATAATGCGCGGCGGAATACCCGCTCGGGCTGGCGCGTTGCTGGTGCGGTGAGTGGGCTGTTCTTCGCCGGAACCATTGGGAGTAGTCGTCAATGTTCATGAGGGTTCTTGCTGTTGGAGTGCTGTTGTTGGGGCTTCCGCAGGCGGTTTCATTGGCCCACGAAGGCGGCGCCCCGCTGGAGGCGGAGGTACCCACGGAAGCAAAACCGTGGACCAGCCTGGATGCCAACAACGACCCCAACAGCTTCCAGTTCGCCGTGGTCACGGACAACGCCGGGGGCCCCCGGGCAGGTATCTTCGCGGAGGCCGTGGCCAAGCTCAACCTGCTCCAGCCGGAGTTCGTGATGAGCATCGGCGACTTCATCGAGGGGTACGAGGATAACCGCGAATCGCTGAACGCGCAGTGGGACCATTTCCTGTCCGAAGTGGCAGGATTCGAGATGCCGTTCTTCTTCGTGCCGGGCAATCACGACAACGGCAGGCCACTCTGGGCCGAGATCTACAACGAACGGTTCGGCGTGCCCTACTTCCATTTCGTCTACAAGAACGTCCTCTTCCTGTGCCTATCGACCAACGACGGCCCGGAGAACAACACGGGGATCGGCCAGGCGCAGATCGATTACGCGGCAAAGGCGCTCGCGGAGCATCCGGACGTGCGCTGGACGCTGGTATTCCAGCACAAGCCGCTCTGGAACGATCAGGGCGCCCAGGGGTGGAAGGAAATCGAGGCCCTGCTCAAGGGCCGGCCCTGCACCGTCTTCGCGGGGCACACGCACAATTACCTCAGCCAGGAAGGCGAGGGCATCTCGTTCGTGACGCTCGCGACCACGGGCGGCGGCAGCGCCTTGCGCGGGCCGGCATACGGCGAGTTCGACGGTGTCGTGTGGGTGACGATGTCCGATGAGGGTCCACGCATCGCGAATGTACTGCTGGAGGGTCTCCTGGATAGAAACTTGCGCACGCCGGAGTCCGCCAAGGAACTGGCTTTGTTCCGCGCGGACAAGGCGGTCGTGGCGACGCCGGTGTTGTTTGAGGGCGGCTCGTTCACCTCGGGCGTGTCCAAGGTCACCATCACGAATCCCTCGGAGAAACCGCTGCGCGTGAAGGTGCTGACGGAAACGGCGCCGGGCATCCGCGCGGAGCCCAGCACGATCGCCACAGTGATACCGGGTAAGACCGAGAACGTGACCGAGCTGCACATCAGCGCGGATGCGGCCGTCCCGCTCGCGCAGCTTCAGCCCGTTGTGCTGCATTGGAAAGGCTATTACGACAGCGGAGCGAACACGCCGTCCCTCGTGCTGGGCGGCGAACGCAGAATCCTGCTGGATTCACCAAGCGTCATTCCCACAGTGCAGACTGCACCGGCCATCGATGGCAACGTTGACGATTGGACAGACTTGCCGTTCGTGGTATCGCAGCCGGGTGAAGTGTGGCACAACGTGCCCGCGTGGAAAGGTCCGCAGGACGGCTCCTTCCGTTTTGGCGTGGCGCGCGACGAGGAGTTTCTGTATGTCGCCGTCAAGGCGACGGATAACGAGCCTTACTTCGACGGTTGGAAGTATTGGGAAGACTTCACGATGGTCACCGTGGATGGACGCGCTTCTGATTCGGAGGATTTGAAAGAGGCCGCTTTCTCGGTCATCGCGGGTCCGCAGATATCGCCGGAACAGGCCGCTGAATTCGAGATCGGCCAGAAGCCTGAAGGGGTCAAGACCGCCAGCGTCGCGGCTGCAGACGGATTCACGGCGGAGGTGGCCATCCCCTTGGCGTCGCTCAATGCGCGTCAGGGCGGCGCCTGGAAACGGGTGCGCCTCAACGTGGGCGTGAGCGATTTCGACAAAGGCGACGCGCGCGACGGCGTCACGATTCTCTACTGGCGTCCCCAATGGACCAGCGGCCAGACCTACCCGGAATCAGGCGTCTTTGTGAAAGAGTAGTACTATCGCCCCTCATAAGAGTTTGAACCGCGAAGCCGCGAAGATCGCGAAGCTGGATGAATTGAAGCTCATTCTTCCTTCGCGATCTTCGCGGCTTCGCGGTAAAATCTCTTCATTCTTGCTTGATTCGTGTGTTTCGCGACTTCGCGGTTGAATCTCTTACTTCTTCCTCTTTGTTTCGTGTGTTTCGTGCCTTTCGTGGTGAATCTCTTCATTCATCTCCGCCGGGAACGGCCTTCTGCTTCCACTGCAGGCGCTACAACGTCGGCGACCTGCGGGCCCGTGCGCACGCTGAGCGGGGCCACGGTGAAGGTGATGTCGCCCTCGGTCCACCACTTATCCATCTCCACGCCCTGGTCGTCTTCCCAATCAGGGCCGACGCTGTAGACTACAAAAGAATCGTCCGCGAGTTGGCGGTAGCGCAGAGGCCCCTGGAACCTGCGGTGGAATGTCATGCCAGGATTGTAATAGTCCCTCGGGACTTCGGGCAGGTAGATGGGTACGAGGTTGTCCAGCGTCTCCGGCAAGCGGCTATAGGCCAGGCGGTAACGTTCAACGGCAAACGCCGTGCGAGCGATATCGAACTGCGTGCGAATACGCCATTCGGTATCGTAAGCGCGGCCGATGGCCGGCGCCGTAATCGCAGCCAGAGGCGAAAAGAACATCAAGTCTCGTACAAGCTGGTCATCTGCGGTGTTCGCCCGGTGCTCTTCGTAAGCAAGGTCCGCCGGCGCCTGACCTAGCATTTCGTTGTAGAACTGCATCATCACCATGCGCTCACCCGCGGCAGGCGCTGCCAATTGCCAAAACAGTACCCCGGAACCGGAGGACTGCAGTGCGGAGATTTCGCCGAGTTCGGACCCATTGATCAGATCAAGGGCAGCGACCATATGCAAGCCCATGGCCTCCTCACCAATGACGGCGCGATCCATGATCATGCGCTCCTGGAAAGGAGGCAGGGCAGAGGCAAATGTCCTGTCAAGCTTCGCGAGGTCCGCGTCGGTGAAAACCGAACGGTTCATGGCGTCCTCCGCGTTGCCGTACGCAATGCCGAGGACGGCAACCCGCACCAGTTGGGAGATGATCAGCGGTTCTTCTGAAAGGGAATTGGCGAGGGGGATTATCGCCCCGATGGATTCCGCTGCCTGGTCAGCATCTTCTGCAACAGTCCAATGCACTGAATCAAGAGCGAGTTGCCGCGCCAGTTCGCGCACCTTTGCGAGTTGAGGCAAGTCCGCGGCGAAGGCCTTGCGCAAATCGACGGGGTAGCGGCTGCGCATCGCCGTGTCCGCCGCCAGTTGCTTCAACTCGGGCGCAATAGTCGAGGTTACGGACTGCCAATATGCCTCCGTGGTCTCCCACACTTCGGTGTCGATGGGTTCGCCCCGCTTGCTCTTGGCGTTGCCGGTGATGAGTAGGCGATCAATAAGCTCCTCCGCCACAACCGCCTGACTGTTGGACATCCCTTCAATGCCGGGCCGGCCATTGTTGTCACTGGCCTCCGCGAGTGCTGGCGTCTGTTGCTCGAAGAAAGCCTTTTGGGCATCCGCCTGTTTGTCCGCGATGCCCAGATACGCCAGCGCACGGTTCTCCGCCTCGGGCACGGCCGGATACCATTCATCCACTTCTTCCGGGGTGGCCGGGTATCCCTTCGCGCGCAGGAAGTCCTCATAGGCAGGCTTTGATGGCCAAGCAAGCCAGAGGAAGAACAGAACTGCACACGCGATGGCGATGCGAGCCGCCGTGCGTGTGGAACCCGTGAACAGGGTCGCGTTGGCGGCCACATGTTGAGCTGGATCTTGCACCGGCGCGGCCGCGTGCCGGCGGCGGCGCACGTCAAGCGCGGCACTCACGTACGGCAGCGGAATCAACACCGCCCAGCCAAGGCACGTGATGAAGCTGGTTATGTGCCAGAGGGTCTGGGTGCCCATTGCAGGTGTCGCCACCAGCACGGCGTGAAACAAGACCCAGGTGGCCAAAGCCCAGGCGCCCACAGCGATGAGCAGTGCGCGTAGCGAAATGACGCCTGTCCTGCGCGCGTGCGCGTGAGCGCCGATGGCGGAACCGATGGCAACAAGGGGCAACAGGATACGGGTGTCCTGCCAATTGTCAATGTCCTTATAGTCCAGAAGTCGTAAGAACATCCCTAGTGCCACAACCGCCGAGAGGGTGAACGCGACCGTGCGAGTGCCATTCATGGCCGGCCATGCCAGGAGGCCTACCAGGATGCCACGGCTCAACAAAACCCACAGAACTTCCTGGTACGAGGTGGCGCTTATCGCGAGGGCTTCCGGCATGATGTCGGTAAGCACCCGGCTTCCCAGCAACACCCAGTGAAGGATGAGCACCACAAACAGCATGGGGACCAGAATGAATGCGTTTGCCGTGATGCGCGCGAACCCAAACTGCGCGCTCGTCAACGGGTGCAGGAACTGGGGCTGAGGTTTGGCGTATCGACCCAGGATTCCTGTCTGTGCGTTGTGTGCCAGCGCACCGCTCACCACTCCACCAAACGCCGTGATCGACAACATGTAGCTCAGTTCATGCTTTGGGTCCTCACCTGGCTTCAGATTGAGAAACACGAACGCCAGCGCCATGACAGATGAGACTATCGTCACACCTGGCAACACCCACCAAGACCGGCGCAGGTCAAACCACACCTGCGCCGCTAACGGCGTTGCGAGCCGCTTACTGCGCGCGAACCACGGAATGGAAATGTAGCTATGCCATTCCCAGATCTCGGGAATACCGATGCGGCGTCCTACCCGCGTGGAGTGGACGGCTGCAACCGACACGCCATAGACCGGAATGGCGAGCAGGCAAAGGAATAATGCCATTTCACTCGTTAGAGATGGGAGATGCCGAATGATGGAGATCATCCGGTCCATCTTGTCGACGTGCGAGATGGCTGCAAGCACGATGACGACACTGACACCACTTGCAAGTCCGGAGAGCGGCTTGCGGAGCCAGTCGAACGTCTGCGTGAGAAGATAGAACAACGTAATGGCAAGCGCCGCGCCGAGTCCAGGTCCATCGCCGAAAAGCACTTCGCATGCTCCCGAAATCAACACGGCGGTGAGAAGGACGAACACCGTCCTTGCGGCGAGGGCAACGCCGACCGCGGCCGAAGCTGGCACTGGCAGATGCAGGATTCGCTCGGAGAATCCACCGACGAGATGGCCGGAATAGTCCGTACTGACGATAAGCAGAAGCGCAGTGAAGAGTGGCGCGATTCCCACAAACATCAAGACAAACTCACGGTTGTGGTGCCACATGAGATCGCCAATCTGCGACCACACAAAAACGAGACAGAGCACTCCAATAACAACGCACCATCCCGCAATCACGCCGCCGACGCGGCACTCTTCCCACACCAGGGCTTTGATCATATTGCCGAGGCCGGTATTTTCGCGGCGTGTTGCACTTTGCGCGACTGTCGAATTGCTGTTCATGGCTATGCTACCGCTTGCATGGTTTGACTGCCGACGACCCGGGCGACAAAGACGGAATCGAGGGACGGGGTGGTTTCGTCGAGTATGCGCGCGCCCGCCTGTTCGAGCGCGGCGCGGGTGGCATCCGCCTCGCCGTGGGTGATGACCGCCCATTCGCAACCTTCGCCTTCGACGTGCAGCACGCACGGGACTTCGGGGAAGGCCGCCAACGGTTCGGCAAACGCGACGACGCGGCGATGGTGCGTGGCTTTCAGTTCATCCATGGACATGTTCAGCGCAACCTTGCCGTGATGGATCATCGCCACGTCATCCACAATGCGCTCGACCTCGTCGAGCAGGTGCGAGGAAAACACGACGGTCCGGCCTTCTTCGGCGACCGACCGCACGACCACGGCGAGGATATCGCGCCGCGCCACGGCGTCGAGTCCCGAGGACGGCTCGTCGAGCAGGAGCAGCTGCGGACGGTGCGCCAGCGCGAGCAGGAGTCCCGCCTTGGCCTTTTCCCCGCGCGACAGGTTGCGGATGCGCGCGTCCGCGGGAAGCCGGAACTGCTCCCGCAGGCGCTCGGCATAGGACTCGTCCCAATCGGGATAGAACGCCTGCGTGTAGCGCAGGGCCTCCTTGACCCGCATCCACTTCGGCAGGTCACGGTCTTCGGAAAGGTAGCCGATCTGCGAAAGGACGGCAGGCGGATTGCGCGTCGGATCCACGCCGAACACGCGCACCTCCCCCACCTTCGGCGTAAGCGCGCCGAGGATGTGCTTGATCAGCGTCGTCTTCCCCGCGCCGTTCTCACCCATCAGCCCGAAGACCCGCCCCTTGGCCATATCGAGGCTGACGTTGTCCAGGGCAACCTTCTTGCCAAACCGGCAAGAAAGGTTACGCACCCTCACCAAGGGTTCCGGCTGTTGCTCTGCCATGACGATTGATCCTCTTCGTTAGCCTTGTGCACAGGCACACCCCCACGGCACCCCCTCTGACTCCCCCCGCACGCGGGGGGAGGGTCCACCCTGTCCACTGCGTCCACTACGTCCACTCCCTCCTCCGTGGACCCTGAGGGCCTGGGAGGGAAACTTGTCTTGCCCTATCGCCGCTGACCCGAATCATGATCTGCCCCCATTCAAAGCGCGGTCGCGTTCCCGCAGCAAATCGACAAGCTGGTCCACCCCGAAACCCAGGTTGCGGCCCTCCACGATGAGAGTGTCCGCCCGCTGGGACAGAATGCGGCGGCACTCCTCGCCCGTGTACGGCGAACCCGTTGCGGACACGAAGGTGCCGGAACCGCGTTTTTTGTAGACAAGTCCCGCGACTTCCAGTTCGCGGTAGGCCCGCACGACGGTGTTTGGGTTGACAAGAAGCTGCTCTGAAAGTGCCCGGACGGAGGGCAGCTCGGTGTCGGCTTTCAGACGTCCGGTGGCGATGAGATGTTTAAACTGCTGCACCAATTGGAGATAGAGAGGAAGGCCATCGCCCTGACTGATGGTAATATGAAGCATGAGCGGCCACTCCCACGGGGCGGTTACGATGTCTCTGTATCGAAACTGTAACACACTTTGTGGGAACTGTCAAGACCCGCCACCGGGAAGCACAGGGAAGAAATGCAGGCGAGACGCCTACGCTACACAAGCGTGTCCGATCAGTCCGATCGGTCTTATCCGTCCGATTCGGCGTGATTATGCTCTTCGCGCTGACCCTCTGGTCCATCTGCGCGAATCTGCGTCATCTGGGGACACACCCCTTCTTTCCCGCCGCTACTCCGCGGCCGGCGCGCTCTCCGGCGGGGTCTGGTTGCGCCGACGGCGCGAGACAAGGGTTGTGGTCACGGCGCCGAATCCTCGCACAAGCGATGCGATCGAGAGCAGTTGCCCCAGCACAGGCACGAGAAAGGCCGCCTCGGCGACGATTGCCCCCGAAACCAGCGAGCCTGTCCGCGTGTCCCAGGCGGGATGGAACTGTGCGATACGGCCCACGGCCCGATAGGTCACGACGTACGCAACGAAGCCAAGCACATATATGCTGACCAAAAGGATGAGACCGAATAGGGCCAGTGGTCTAATCTGAAGCAGGGCAAGGGCGATGGGGATTCCGAACAGCAAGTTCACCGCACCGGCGAGGATGCACCGTCCGCGGCTTTCCAGGAACGCCTGCAGCATGGCGTCGCTCATTTCCGGGAAACGTCCATCGAGCCACAGGGCCGCGGCGAGCGATGCGAGCTTCGTGACTGCAAGCACTACAAGGATGGTGAAAATGGCTAAACAAAACCCACCCAATCCTAGCGTCTTCACGAGTTGTTCCATGCCCCCTTGATTCAGCAGGGTCACCGATACCGTTTCCATGACCGGATCCTCCACAATCAGTTACCGGAATGGTGCGTGGGGCGCATCGAATGGTTTTCCCCCGCCACCCTCAGGAACGCGTTGAAACCAAACAGCACACCTGCGAGAAGGGCGACGCCGCCCGCGAACATCCAGGGCGGGCCCACGGGTGCCACCGCCTGAATGGGCGCAAGCGCCTCCCCCGCATCGCGCAACAACATCAACACGGGAGAGAAAAGGCCCCGCGCCGTTTCCAGTGGAGCGCGCCAATCCGCCGCGGCATCCAGCGCCACGGTCCAGTCGACGGATAGCGGGTTGAACCAACCAACGATTGCTGACACCGCCGCCAGGAACGCGACGGCCACCGCCGCCCAAGGCCCGTAAGTCTGGGCGGGAACCGGCCGGGTAGACGCGCAAAGCGAATTCAGAAACTGCCCGGAGGGTTCTTCGGCCTTGAGTTCGGTGAGCGCCACGCTCAGCGCGTTAAGCCGATCGCGATAAGCCCGGCACGCGGCGCATTCCTGCAAGTGCCCGGTAAACCCCTGCTCCAGGGGCAGGTCCTGGTCGAAGCGCTCGCGCATCCACGCTTGGACGGTTTCGCATTTCATGCCTGATTCTCCTTCAACAACCGTTCGCGAAGCTCCTTGCGCGCGCGGCACAGCGCCACCTTGGCGGACGCCGGGCTCATGCCCACAATGGCGGCCGCCTCGCGGATGGGGAATCCCTCCGTGTGATGCAACTGGATGAGCAGCGCCGCGCGCGGCTGCAACGCCGCCATGGCAACCTCCAGTTCATCCCGCAGGGCGGCGTGTTCAGCGGAAGCCCCACAGCCGGGCGCTTGCAGATCGCCCGCATTCTCCACATGGGCCTCGTATGAACTGGTAACGGCTTTCCCGCGGCGATACTGCGAGCGCAGGGCGTTCAGACCCACCCGCGTGGCTATCGTGTACAACCAGGAGCGAAGCGAGCCGCCCGTCTCCAGCCGATCCACATACCGGAATGCGCGGATGAAGGCCTCCTGCGTCAGGTCTTCGGCGTCTTCCCGGTTTAACATCATCCGGTACATGTGGCGGTAGATGGCCTTTCCGTAGCGCTGTACAATGCCTTCAAAGGCGGCGTGGTCCCCCTGGCGGGCACGGCGGACCCATTCCTCGTCGAGAGGGTCCTGCATTTCCTGCGGCGTGTCACTCGGCATGTGGGCGTTCACGGCATTCCACCGGGCCTCAACTCATGGCTCACAAGCTGCCAAATTCCCGCGTCATCATACCTTCAAATCGGAACTACGTTCTGGTTCTTTGTACACCGAAGCGCGCCAGAAAGTAACAGCGGGTGAAGAAATAGGAGAATCAGCAGACGGAGTGGCTCTACTGAGCGCCGTGTCCGGGTCCGCATTCCAGGATGAGGCGTAGTTGGACGGCCGAACCCGGACCAGCGAGAACCACGAGGCGATCTCCACCATAGAGGGCTGTGTGGCCGCGCGGCACGACGGTCTTCCCCCCGCGGCGGATGGACACGACAACGCAATCGTGGGGCAGGCCGATTTCTTTGAGCTGCCTGCCGGTGGCGTACCAGTCGAGTTCGATGTCGATCTCGGTCAATTCGGAATCCGTGGCGGATTCCAGACGAAGCTTGTCGATCCGCTGCTCGCGCTTCTGCTTGTCCACGAGCAACTGGGAATAGGAGCGGACCACATTGGCCCGATCCAACAGTCCGAGCAACACGCGCGGGTCGCGCCGGTCCACGACAGGCAGGCGGCCCACCTCTAATGCCCCGAAATGGCGCAAGGCATCATCGAGCGTTTCATCGTTGTAGGTGGTGAGCACATCGGTTGTGCAGATATCCGCCACCGTCCTCTCGATGGAACCTGAGGCCATGGCGCGCTCCAGGTCGGACAGCGTCACCACACCATGCAGACCGCCCTGCTCATTGACGATGACAAACCCGTGGTTGCCGGTCTCCTGAAACCAGTAGGCCAGTTCCATAAGGGTGGTGTCGGGTTTCAGCGTAGTCAGGTTGTCCCGTGGCGTCATGGCCTCCTCGACAAGAATGGCCCGCATGAGATTCTCGTCCTTCTTGACGCGCACATCGAGACCGCGCCGCTTGAGCTTGAGCGTGTAGATGCTCTCCGGCTCGAACTGCTGGGCCAGCACCGTGCTCACGACCGTCGCGAACATGAGCGGGAGAATCATGCGGTAGTCCTGGGTCATCTCGAAGAGGATGATAATGGCGGTGATGGGCGCGCGCGCCGCCCCCGCGAACACCGCCGCCATGCCCACCATGGCATAGGCCCCGCTCGATTCCGTGATCGCGGGAAAGAAGGCATTCACCGCTTTGCCATACGCGCCACCCAGCACGGCCCCTATGAACAGCGCCGGCGCAAACACCCCGCCCGAGCTTCCCGAACCCAACGTAAGCGACGTCGCGAGAATCTTGGCGCCGACGAGAATCGCCAGGAGGGTGAATCCCACATTGCCGTGCAGCGTCTCGCCAATCGTATCGAAGCCCGTGCCGAATACCTGCGGCACATACAGCCCCAATACGCCAAGCAGCAGTCCGCCTGCGATGGGTTTCAGGTAGGACGGAAAGCGCCAGCGATCAAAGACATCTTCCGAATAGTAGAGGACTCGCATGTACACCAAGGAACAAATCGCGGCGAGGACGCCCAGGCCAAGATAGAAGAGCAGTTCCCAGGGGCTTTGTAGCAGGTAGGTGCCCGGCACACTGAACGCCGGATGGTCTCCCAGCACGGCGCGGCTGACCACACTTGCCGTGACCGCCGAAATCACGATCGTGCTGAAGGCACGCACGCCGAAGTCCGCGAGGATCACTTCCAGCGCGAACATGACACCGGCAATGGGGGCATTGAAGGTAGCCGCCACGCCGCCCGCGGAACCCGCCGCGACAAGGGTGATGACGCGCCGGTCGTTCAGCTTGAAGTACTGGCCGATGGTAGACCCCAGCGCCGCGCCAATCTGCACGATGGGACCTTCGCGTCCCACGGACCCGCCCGAACCGATGGTAATCGACGAGCACACGGCTTTTGCCAGCACGACGACTGGCCGGATGCGCCCACCTTTGGTCGCTACGGCTAGCATGACCTCGGGCACACCGTGGCCTTTCGCCTCCGGCGCAATGAAGTACACGAGAGGTCCGACCAGAAGACCACCGATTGCTGGCAGAAGGATGACATGGTAGCCATGCATGAAGGCCAGCAGGTCGCCGCCGGTCCCGAAAAACAGCTGTTTGAAAAAGGCAATCATCCACACGAAGGCGATGGTGCCGAGACCGGCGCCTACGCCCACGAACACCGCAAACGTCATCATGACGGCGGTTTCGGAGGACCAGAATCTATCGATGAGGCGCGGCACATTCTCACGTGGCGCTGCGGATAATGAAGGCGTTTTCATGAATACTCGTCTTGAGATGTGGCAAATCTGAAGTACCCTGCAAGATCATAGCACAGCGCGCCGCCGCAGTGCATGTGCGCTGTCCGATCCGGTTCGAATTATACGAGCGGCACCACGAGCCCATCATCCGCGGCGATAACGGACAATCCGAGTTCATCGGTCAGGGCTTCCGCCACGCGCGACGGCCCCGCTTCAAGCATGCTCAATCCAAAATGCGTGAGGATGATCTGGCGCGGGCGCACCTCGCGGGCAATGGCGCGCACGTCGTCAAGGCCCAGGTGCATGATCCCCGGATGAGGAGGCTGCTCGAAAAATGTCACGTAGACCACCAGGATGTCTGCCCCCTCGTAGAACGAAGGCAATTCCTTGAAGTAACGCGTGTCCACCAGGAACGACAGTCGCTGAGGATTCAAATCAAAGGTGATGCCAAACGTGTCCACGCCGTGGTCGTGTGGCTTGGACGTGTGAAAAGCGACGCGCTCGACCATATAGCGCTTGTCGGGTTCCAGTGTCACGATCGAATGCAGGAAGGGCCGCAAATAGCGCAATACAACGGCGTGCTCGCCTTCCAGGCACGAAACCGGGGCAAACAAGGTGCCGCCACGGTTGTAGCCGCCACCCGTCATGGCGTCAATCATGATGTTCACATCGTTGCAGTGGTCGATGTGGCTGTGTGTGAGAATGACCGCCTGCAGCCGGGCCGGGTCGATCGGCGGATCGCATTGGGCGCAACGCACGAGCGCCCCGGGCCCCGGGTCCAGGTAGATGCGCGTGCCGTTCAGCTGCAGGTAGATGCCGCCGGAAGCGCGCAGTTGCCGCGCGACCACCCAGCGGCTGCCCGCGGTACCCAGGAACTTCATGAAGTTGGTGTCGGACAAGGAACTCCTTCCGGCTTGCCGTGTGCGCCCGTGCGCGGCCCGTGTTCCTGCGTACTACTTGCCGGTAGCCGAAGATGTGTAGCTGTCGAATTCCTTAGCCACTCCTGCGTCCTCCGCGGAACCGCGGTGCACGAGCACCCGGTACTTGAGCTGGAACGAATCGCCGGGATGAAGCGTAAACGGGTCATTGTGAGGCCAAGAGGCGCCCAGGAAAGCATAGTGACGGAAGATCCAACCCTTGTGAGGATACCCCGGGTCGCTTGGGTGCTGGAAAATGGCTACGCCGCGCACGGGACTGTCCACGGTCGGGCTCCACGAGACATCGGCCCATGGTGTTTCAAAGGCAAGAGCATCCTCCGGGCACACGCCCTGTATCGTGGTGAAGGTAAATGGCTTGTACACCTTGTCCGGCCGGAAGCAGAAACCGCCGTACCCCTTCTTGTCGACGGGCGATCCCAGGAAGGTCACCGGCGCGTCCGAGATGTTCTCGAAGCGGAGCGTGAAATCGATTGCGCGGCTGGTCTCGCTGGACGGATGGACCACGAGGTCAATGTGCTCGCGTATGGGCGTCGCGCCATCGTCGTCGAAGCGCCAAAGATTCTGCACGGCAATATGCGCGGTCGCTCCCGCTTCGCGGGCCAACCACGTGTCAAACACAGGACGCACACCGTCCAACAGCCACACGTCCATCGGACGCTCGCCAACTGTGCAGTTGGGCCAGGTCCAGAACACGCCGCGATGGTGGTAATGGTCATCGGGGAAGTCCTGCGACATCACGATTCCATCGAGGTCGTACAAGGGATGAATGTAGCTGGAACGGCGGTACTTCGCGTCAATCCCTTCGGGAGGAGTGACGATGCCGTAATTGTAAACAAGCACTGGCGTGCCGTTCTCGAACACGCGCAACGACATCCCGTCGTTGTCGAGGGTAAACTCTCCATAAGCGCCAAGCGCCGCGAACAAGGCGCACATCCCAACGCTGCCCAACCGAAATCCATGCGTGTCTCTCATCGTGCTTCTCCAGTCCGCGTATCACCCGCCGCTACGCCGTCGCTTTTGATTGTTCCACAAGTTGCCGGACCTTCTCCTCGTCCACTGTGATGCCGAGTCCGGGTCCTTTGGGAATTCGAACCTTTCCGCCCACCGGTTGGAACGGTTCCGTGATGACGCTGGTTCCCAGGAATTGGGGTCCATTCAAAGCGGCCGGGAACTTCAACCCATACGCCCCATAAAGGATGAGCGAAGCGGCTAGGGACACATCCGGATCGGTCAGCCCGCTGCCCAGGAACATCATCCCCGCGTTCTCCAGGATTTCGACCTGTTCGAGCGCCGAAACCAGACCGCCGCAACGCGCCGGTTTCATGGCAACCCCGTCGCAGCATCCCAGTTTCATGAATTCGAGCAGGTCCGAGGGGGAGATAACCCCTTCATCCAGGATGATGGGGAGCGCCCCCTGCTTGCGGAGCTCCTGGAAACCGGTCAGGCGGTTGGAAGGCACGGGCTGCTCGAATACGGCCATCCCCGCATCGGCGAGCTTCGGCGCGACATCGAGTGCGGTGGCGAGGTCATACCCGCCGTTCGCGTCTCCCCAGAGAAAGCCATCGGGGGCGAGGCGCTTCACCAGTTTGCACAATTCGAGGTCGAACTTCGGGTCCGGAGCCACCTTGATGTTGAGATTCTGGAAGCCCCGTTCGCGCCCCTTCTCCATCAGGGGCTCGACCTCGTCCAAGGTCTTGGGATTCAGGGTCCAACTCAGGAGCAATTCATCCGGCAGATGCCGCCCCCAGAGTTCAGCGAGGTTGCGGCCCGTAGCCCTTCCGATGAGGTCGTGCAGGGCAATGTCGATACCCGCCTTCGTGATGGGCGCTCCCGTCGAGAACGAGTTCGCTATCTCGCGGTTCATGGCATCGTGCACCCCCTTGAGGTCGAAGGGGTTCATGCCGAGAAGAATGGGCTTCAGATAACCCTCAATGGTGCTTACGGCGCCTTCGAGCGTCTCATAGCTCCAACGCGGCACCGGAACGCTTTCGCCCCACCCGAAGGTGCCATCGTCCGCCGTGATCTTGATCAGGACAGCGGCCCGCCCCGTGCCAGACGTGGGGCCCTCGAAGAACTTAAACCGCATGACCGTGGGGTAGCGGACGGGGAACAAATCGATCTGCGCGATCTTCAGCGGCGCAGCAGTCTGTGCCTCCAGAATGCGGGAAACCGAATACGTCGCCATGGCTGTCATTGCTCCCTGCAAGAACCGTCTACGCGAGATGGCCCCCATGAATACCCTCCTCCTCATGTTGCGCCTCGCGGCGCCGGCGGGTCCGTGTCCAGTGGTTCAGTATACGCACAGACTGACGGGATGCAACTCCGCGACAGAATCCGGGGCGCCAGGCAGGTGTCCTTGCAGTCCTTGTAGTCCGTGCGGCCCTTGTGGTCATTCTCCGTTCTCCCCGCTTGGCGTCTCTCGCATCCCACCTCGGTCTTTGACCCTCAAGTCCACGTCCTCAAATGGTTTGCGAAATCGGTTATTCTAGCGTCCTACATGAGGTCCGCATGTAATGGTACCTTGTCGCGATTGTATGTATAATGGACGGCGGACGCGGAAGGTCATATGTGGGGCGCGCCCTTTTGCATCTCTGAGTTCCGGGAGCCACCAGGGAAGAAGGGCAACACTCTCAGGAAATGGCATCTTGTCTACTCTATTCACACGGATTCTCCTACTGACGGGGTTCTCAATCGCGCTTGTGCTTGGCGCCGCTGGCGCCGCGGACGCCACCATCCGGATCCGGGATGCTTCGGGATACGCGGGCGGCACGACCGCAGTCGGCGTCAACTTCTCATCAACCGAAGATGCGGCCGGAATCAGTTTCCGCGTCAATTTCGATGCGGCCAAGCTCAAGTTTATCACGGTGACCGCCGGGTCGGCCGCGACCGCCGCGAACAAAGAGGTCGCATATGGCTTGCCCGAGTCCGGCGTCGTGTCCATCGTCGTCTACGGGCTCAACAATAACGTCATCCCGGATGGGCGCATCGCGGACTTGTATTTCGTGATAAAGGGAACACCCGCCGCGGGAACCGTCTATCCTCTTGTGGGCTCGGAACCTGCCTCAACAGACGCGGAAGAAGCCGAGCCTATCGACACTTCAATCGTCGATGGATCGATCACCGTTTCCGAATGCATCACACCGAGCGCTCCCTCCAATGTCTCCGCCAGCGACGGCACGATGACCGACCGGGTGCGCGTCACCTGGAACCCGGCCAACGGCGCCAATTCGTACCGCGTCTACCGCGGCACAAGCAGCAATTTCGCGGGTGCGCAGTTCCTGGGCGAAACGGCATTGACCACGTATGACGACTACGGCGCGTCGCCCGCGGCGTTGGCGTCGTCCGGCGGTTGCGGAGGAAGTTCAGCGCTGCAATTTACTTCCCACTATTATTGGGTCGTCACGCAAAGCCCCTGTGCCACCAGCACCCCGGGAGGCCCAGACACGGGCTATCGCGGCGGCGCCAAGAATCTTGCGTCAACCAAGACATACGAGCCCGTATTGCCAGCGCCCGCCCTGGAGGGCATAGGTGTTGACGATACCATCGTGGTTCGCATGCGAACGGAGGAAACCCTGCTTCAGTTCTGGGGCCGGGCGGAGTCCTCCGGACTCAACGACGAGAATGTGGAATGGATACCCGCACCGGATGGCGCGGCGAATGGTGGCTGGGTCGTGTATGAACCCAACGCTCCGTGGATTCCCGGTGAACTCATCCTCATGACCGTTGGAGGCACTACGTCTTCGGGCACCGCCGTCGGTCCGCTTTCTTATGCGTTCCGTGTCGCTCCCGACACTCCCGTCAAATCCCTCCGGACTCTAGTGCCGCAACCAGAAAGCGAGAGCGCCGTTGCGCTTTACGAGGAAGACCAAGAGCGCTTTCCCGTTCTGCCCGTGGGCGTCGGCCCCGTCGTATCCATCGAACCCGGGGCGCCGTACTCGGCTCCCCAACGGGTCTGGCTGCCTGTCCCCGAGGGGGCATCCCCCGATTCTGTCACGGTGTTCTACTTCCAAGGTTCCCCATCAACGGGCATCTGGCATACCGGCCCCGACGTGGATGCCTGGCTCGTTGAAGACAGCGCACTCGTGCTCGAAACTGCTGATGCCACCTACGTTGGCTTCCTTGTGAACCACGGAGGTGTTGTGCAATTGGGACAGTCTGACCCCGCGCTTCCGGCCGCCCATGCGTCACTGGGACCCGACCTCCGCTGGCGGGAGGGCTTGGCGGAGAACCTTATCCTGCTGGCGTTAGTGCTCGCCGCGCTATCCTTTTCCCACCTCCATACCAAACGCCGCAATCCGCCCATCTCATAGCCTTGAGGTCTCGCACAGAGACCAGATCTAGCCACAAGAAGTCGCTGCAAACCCCTGCCAATATCCAATTTGTGGGCATCTTTTGCGTTGACAGCCACTACATATTGTGGTATCTTGCTTGTCGCGGGATTCAAGTGTCTATGGGTTGGATGTCCGCGCCCAAAGAAGTCGTAACTCTTTGGATTTGGATGAGTTCGCACAGTTAGGGGCTGGGATCATGAATGCGGACACCGTTTTGGACCTCGGACGCAACGCCATGTACATCACGCTGCTGGTGTCGGCACCCATGCTGCTTTCGGGAATGGTCGTGGGGTTGGTCATCAGCGTCTTCCAGTCGGTCACGCAGATCCAGGAGATCACCCTGACGTTCGTGCCCAAAATCATCGTGGTCATGGTGGCTTTTGTGCTCTTCATGCCCTGGATGCTCTCACTATTTCTCGCTTACGTTCAGCCTTTGTTCGGCGGTTTTGACGTGCTGGTCCGCTGACGGGTCGTGCGGAGCGCAAGGCGGGGAGGGAAAACGCCTTGGTGTTCGAGGTTGAAGTATTCAAAGTGTTCCTTCTGGTCATGGCGCGGTTCAGCGGCATGATGGTGTCCGCACCCGTCCTGGGTTCACGCAATTTCCCTGTCATCGCCAAGGTCGGGCTGGTCGCGCTTTCCGCCGTGCTGATAACACCCACCGTGCCCGCCCTGGACGCGCCTCTTCCGGACGCTCCTGCGGCTTTCGCCCTGCTGGCGGCGGGGGATTTGCTCATAGGACTGATGATGGGCTTCACGATGACGCTGGTGTTCGCGGCCATCCAGGTGGCGGGGCAGTTGCTGGATATGCTGACCGGGTTCGCGATGATGAACGTGTTCAATCCAGCGCTCGAAACGCAGGTGCCGATCTTCGGTTTCTTTCTCTACGTGATCGCGGTCCTGTACCTGCTGGTGTTGAACGGCCACCACATGATGATCAAGGCGATGGCCGCTTCATTCGAAGGGATTCCGCTGGGCGGGTTTGTCCTGAACCCGGCGCTGCTGCGCGAGGTCAGCACGTGGGGTTCCGTCATGTTCTACGACGGCCTGATGATCGCCGCCCCCGTGGCGGCAGCCCTCTTGCTGGCGTATGTCACGATGGGACTTCTGAGCCGGTTGGTTCCTCAGATTCACTTGTTTGTCGTGGGGTTTCCCCTGACGATTGCGATGGGCCTGATCTTGGTGGCCCTCTCGATGTCCGTCTACATGAACCTCCTTGACGGCATGTTTGTCCGGATGTTCCGCGATGTCCACACGGTCGTGCGGGCGATGAGCTAGAAACGGTATGGCAGAAGAAAGCGGCGGCGAAAAAACTCTACCGGCATCCCAGAGCAAGATTGATAAGGCCCGGGAGCAGGGGAACATTGCGAAGAGCCAGGACCTGAGCGCGGCGTGGTCGCTCATGATGGCGCTACTGGCCTTGTGGTATCTGTGCCCGGACCTCTTGAGAATGATGGTTGAGATGTGCCGGCACTACTTCGGCGAATTCGGATACCGTGAGCTGGGGCCCGATACCTTCTACGCGCTCTGCCTCGATGCCCTGGAACGCACGGCCCGCATTGTGCTGCCCTTTGCCGTGGCCATGCTCATCGCGGGCGTGGTCATGAATCTGCTTCAAGTGGGCTTTCTGTTTTCGACGCAGGCCATTCAACCCAAACTGGATCGCCTGAACCCCTTGAGCGGATTCAGGAAGTTCTTTAGCGGGCGCAGCGCCTTCGAGCTGCTGAAGTCCGTCCTGAAACTGGTGCTGGTGTCGGCAATTGTCTACGTCACCGTAAAGGACCGGTGGACCGAACTCGTGGCCACCGCGTTCCTGTTTCCTGACACCATGGCGGCGGCCGTGGCCAAGCTGGTGGCCCTTGTGTGGTTTCGGGCGGTGCTGGCGATGCTGATCCTGGGAATTCTCGACTTCGGGTTCCAGCGATGGCAGTACGGGCGCGACCTGATGATGACCGTCCAGGAAGCCAAGGAAGAGATGAAGCAGCTGGAAGGGGATCCGCGCATCAAGCAGCGGATCCGCCAGATTCAACGCCAGATGGCCATGAAGCGCATGATGGCCGAGGTGCCGAAAGCGGACGTGGTAATCACAAACCCGGTGCGTTTCGCGGTGGCCTTGCGCTACGACATGACCACGATGGGCGCGCCCGTCGTGGTGGCCAAGGGAGCGCGCCTGCTTGCGAAACGGATTCGCGAGATCGCCGAGCAGAACAACGTGCCCATTGTCGAGAAGCCAGAGTTGGCGAGAGCCCTGTTCAAGGGCATCGAAATCGGCCAGCCCGTTCCCGAAAACCTGTTCCGGGCCGTGGCGGAAGTCCTGGCCTTCGTGTACCGGATTGACCGCCGCGAGGAAAAACGCAGGGAACGCGCCGCGATGCAAGGCGCGCCCGCAAACGGTTAAGGATCGCGAGTAAGAGCAAATGGCTGTCGCACGCGAGGAGATGGCGGACCAACGATGGAGCCTGATGCGCAATCAGGACATTGCGCTGGCTCTCTGCGTCGTCGTCATTCTCATCGTCTTGATCATCCCCATCCCGACGTGGCTCCTCGATATCCTCCTTACCTTCAATATCTCGGTGGCCGTCGTCGTTCTCATGGCGACCATCTACCTGCAACGCCCTGTCGAATTCGCCGTGTTCCCGTCTTTGCTGCTGATGCTGACGCTGTTCCGCCTGAGCCTGAATGTCGCCGCTACGCGCCTGATCCTTTCCGACGGCAACGCGGGCTCCGTGATCAACGCCTTCGGCGGGTTCGTCACGAGCGGCAGTTACGTGGTCGGGATTGTTATCTTCTCCATCCTCGTCATCATCCAGTTCGTCGTCATTACCAAGGGCGCGACGCGCATCTCTGAAGTCGCGGCCCGCTTCACGTTGGATGCCATGCCGGGCAAGCAGATGGGCGTGGACGCCGATCTCAACGCCGGCCTCATCACCGAGGAGCAGGCCCGCGAGCGCCGGCGCGGCATCGAGCGGGAAGCCGATTTCTACGGCGCCATGGACGGCGCAACGAAGTTCGTGCGAGGCGATGCCATCGCGGGCATCATCATCACGATCGTGAATATCGTGGGCGGTCTGGTGATCGGCATTGTTCTGCAGGGACGCCCCCTGGTGGAGGCGTTGCAGCTTTACACCAACCTGACCATCGGCGATGGACTGGTATCCCAAGTGCCCGCCCTTATCATCTCCACTGCCGCGGGCCTCATCGTAACCCGCACAACCTCCGATGACCATCTGGGATACGACCTGTCCAGGCAACTCATGCGTTACCCGCGCGCCCTGGGCCTCAGCGCGTTGCTGCTCGCCTTCATGGGTGTCGTGCCGGGCATGCCAACCGCCCCGTTCCTGTCGATCGCCGCGCTGCTGGCTGTGCTCGCATTCCAATCCGGGCAGGCACTTCGGAGAGAGCAAGAGACCGCACAAGCCCGGAGACTCGCCCAGCAAGAGGCGGACGTCAAGGAGGAACCCGCGAAGACCGAGGACCTGCTGGTCATCGATCCGCTCAAGATCGAGCTGGGCTACGGTCTCATTGCCCTGGCGGACCCCAAACAAGGCGGCGACCTGCTGACACGCATCCAGATCATCCGCCAGCAAATGGCCACCAAAATGGGGTTCATCGTCCCGGTCGTACGTATTGTCGACAACATGCGGCTGCGACCCAATGAATACCGCATCAAGCTGCGCGAGGCGGAGGTCGCCCGTTTCGAGTTGATGCCTGGCCATTATCTGGCCATGAATGCGGGCCTGGTCGATGAGGAGATCGAAGGGATTCCGACACAGGAGCCGGCATTCGGGTTGAAAGCGGTTTGGGTGTCACAAGCCCAGCGGGACCGCGCGGAACGCCTGGGCTACACGATCGTGGAGCCCACTGCGGTGCTCGCCACGCACATGACCGAGTTGCTCATGACGTTCGCGCCCGAACTCCTCACGCGGCAGGACGTGCGCAACCTCATCGATCACCTCAAGGACAAGGCCAAGAGCGTCGTCGAAGAACTGTTGCCCAACGTGCTGCCGCTGGGTGAGATTCAGAAGGTCCTGCAGAACCTCCTGCGCGAGCGAGTCTCCATCCGCAACCTCGAGACGATACTCGAAGTGCTGGCGGACTTCGCCCCGCGCACGCGGGACACGGAAGTCCTTACCGAGTATGCCCGCCACGCACTCGCGCGCCAGATATGCGCCGGACACGCCGATGAAGATGGTGTGGTGCGGGTGGTCACGCTTGCGCCGGACATCGAGCGCGAGATTATCGAGGCCGTGCGCAAGGCCGAAACGGGCGAATACATTCCCGTGGAACCCAACCGGGCCGAGGAGATCGCGCGAAAGACCGTCCAGGCCGTGCAGCCCATGGTGCTGGGAGGACAGGACCCCATCGTGTTGACCTCGGCCCAGGTGCGCCGCTACTTCCGGCGCATCGTCGAGCGGCGCATGCCGAAAATCGTGGTGCTCTCGTATAACGAGATCGACCCCGCGGTCCGGTTGGAAAGCGAAGGACAGGTGAGCAACTGACATGGCACAGGAATTCCACCGATTCAAGGCCGAATCTCTCGACGAAGCTTACAACCTGATGCGCGAGAAGCTCGGGGATGACGCCATCGTGGTGCGCACGGCGCAGGTCAAGGACGGGGGCATCTTCGGGTTCATGGGCAGACCAATGGTCGAACTCACGGCCACAGGTCCGGAGAAACACGATGCCGCACGCAAACGGAGCGCGGTGGAGCGGCGCTACGCGACTGCGTCGATGCCGAAACCTGCCGTCAGCACGCCCGCACCGGCGGCTGTTCCCGGGAAAACGGCTGTGGGTTCCGACGAGACCGTCGCGGACTCCGTGGCGTATTTTCAGCAGCTTGTGTCTGACGCACAGAAACGTCTTGGGGTAAGGCCACAGGGTCGGGGGCCACAGGCACATGCGGAAGCTGTGGCCCCGATCATCCCCTTCCGGCGTCCGAAAGAGGAGCCCGCGCCTGACACCTTGCGCAGGGAATTGCGTGAACTCCGGGAACTGGTGGAGGTGCTCGTCGCGGAATCGCCCGGTTCCGGCGTGCCGGCCGAGTGCGCGCCCTTGTACAAGAGGCTCATTGACTGCGGGACCTCGCGAAAAGCGGCCGCGGCGCTCCTCGCGGGGGTCGTGCGCAACAGCGATCTCGACATCATTCGCGACCCTCGCGTGATCGCGCAGCGGCTCGCGTTCGAAGTGGCCAAGCAGGTGCGTGTCACGGGAGGCGTCACGGTATGCGCCGGCACGCGCCGCACCATCGCGCTCGTGGGGGCGACCGGCGTCGGGAAAACGACCAATCTCGCCAAACTGGCCGCGCACTTCGCCGTACGCGAGCGTGCGCGCGTGGCCCTCGTCACGGCGGACACCTATCGCGTCGCAGCGCCCGAGCAGTTGCGCGTGTACGCCAACATCATCGGAATCCCGATGCATATCGTCAACGACCCCGCCGAAATGCGGGAGACGCTGCGCAAACTGCGCGACGTCGATCTGATCTTCGTGGACACGGCGGGTGGCAGTCAGTTCAATAAAGGGCAATTGCGGGAACTGCGCGAAATGCTGATCGCCGCCGCGCCCGATGAAACCATGCTCGTCATGGGCGCCAACACACAGCTCGACGATCTCCGGCAGATCCTGTTGAACTTCGCTCCGCTGCAGCCTACGTCCCTCTTCTTCTCCAAGTTGGATGAGACGCGGCGGTACGGTTCGCTCTATACGCTCGCGACGGAGGCGGAGTTGCCGCTCAGTTACTTCAGCACGGGGCAGAATGTGCCCGAAGACCTGGTTCTCGTCAAGCCCGACATGGTGTCCAGCCTGCTCCTCGAAGGGAAGGCCCACCATCTGGGTAGTGGGAAAACGCGATAGGGCGATGGCCATTTCGCCCTCAACCATAAGGTAGACGAAACGTGGCAGACCAAGCGCAGAATCTCCGGGACTTTGTCCGGCAACATCAGCGGAGCGCCCGGGTGCTCGCGGTGACGAGCGGAAAAGGCGGCGTGGGAAAGACCAACACGAGCATCAACCTCGCGATTGCCCTTGCCAAGAAAGGGGTGCGCGTCGCCGTGCTCGACGCCGATCTTGGTCTGGCCAATGTCGAAGTCCTGCTCGGCCTCAACTCGCTTTATAACATCCAGCACGTCATCGCGGGGGAACGCTCCATGATGGAGGTGCTGGTTCAAGGCCCCGGCGGCATCAGTGTCATCCCCGGAAGCTCCGGGATTGCCCGCCTCGCCGACATGGGCCCCAGGGCCCGCCAGAACGTGCTGGACGCACTTCAGGAACTGCAAGAGAACCACGATTTCATCATCGTCGACACAATGGCCGGTATCGGTCAGAACGCCGTGGCGTTCGCGGCCGCGTGCGATGAGATTCTGTTGATCACTACACCGGAACCCTCGTCCATCGTGGACGCGTACGCCATGATAAAGACGATTTACCAGATGCGCGATGACGCGGTGTTCCGCCTGATTGTGAACCAAGCCCTTAACGAGGCGCAGGCCAAGGCCGTGGCCGCGAAGATGTCCCAGGTGGCCCAGCAATTCCTGGGGCGCAAGATCTCCTATTTCGGATTCATCCCCAGGGACCCGCACGTGCAGCAGAGCGTGATGCAATCCAACCCGTTCATGCTTCGTTTTCCGCAGTGCGCGGCGGCATCCAACGTACAGGCGCTCGCGACGCGCCTGATGCAGCAACGAATGGACCAGACGGCTCCCTCGCGTTCGGGTTTCTTCCGGCGCATCGCGGAGAATCTGGGACTGGCCAGCAACGGGTAGGCCCAAGGTCAGTCTATTCTCACCGCAGGCAAGCCTGCTCGGTCAAAGCAGCGGCAAGCCGCCGCACTCCATACGTGCGCGTATGCGCAACACAGCATAGCCGCAACCAAAGAAGGAGATTGTCCGCGCTCATCCGCGCTCATCCGCGCTCATCCGTGAGTGTCCGTGCTCGTCCGTGAGTGTCCGTGCTCGTCCGTGAGTGTCCGTGAGTGTCCGTGAGTGTCCGTGAGTGAAGGTGAGTGAACGCAAATAAAGAGGAAATGTGCCGAGACTGCATGCGGTCTCTCTTGAGGCCTGAAGGGCCAGCGCCATACTAGCCCAGGGCAAAGCGAAGCGGCGCCCTGGGTAAAAGGCCCCTCCCCCCAGTTCTTGAGCGCTGAAAGTGCGGCACGAGGCCCAAGAAACGCGGTTACAAACCGCGTCCACTATGACTCCTCTCCCGCGACTCTCCACACAATACGCCACGCGCGAGAAGCGCCTGCTCTCTTGTGCCCTGAAAGGTCCAAACACGCAAGGCCGAAGCGCAGCGAACGCCTTCCCTGGGTCCCGGCACCCCCCTACATGCGGAACCGTTCGCCGAGGTAGGCCCTTCTGACGGCTTCGTTGGCTGAGATCTCCTCCGGACTGCCCGAGAAAATGATCTTGCCCGCCTCGATGATATAGGCGCGATCTGTGATCTCCAATGTGTCGCGCACATTGTGGTCGGTGATGAGGACGCCGATCCCCGCTTTCTTGAGCGCATGCACAATGTCCTGCAGATCCGCCACCGCGATGGGATCGATGCCCGCGAAGGGCTCGTCCAGCAGGAACACCTTGGGCGCGGTCACCAGCGCCCGGCAGATCTCCGTGCGCCGCCGCTCGCCCCCGGACAGGCTGTAGGCGGGGTTGTCAGCCAATTCCGTAATGTTCAGATCCGCCATCAACTCCTCGGCGCGTTTCCGGCGCTCGGCCCCGCTCATGGACTTGTGCTCAAGCACCGCCATGATGTTCTGCCGGACGGTGAGCTTCCGGAACACCGACGGCTCCTGAGGCAGATACGCCATCCCTGCGCGCGCGCGGCGGTACATGGGGAACCGAGTGACGTCTTGACCGCAGAACCAGATGCTGCCCTGATTCGGCCGCAGCATGCCCACGGCCATGCGGAACGTTGTCGTCTTGCCCGCGCCATTGGACCCCAGTAGGCCCACCACTTCCCCCGGATGCACTTCGATGCTCACATCGTTCACGACGACGCGGCGTTTGAATCGCTTCACCAGGCCCACGGCGCGCAGTAAAGGCGTATTGGTATCACTCACAAACTCAAGACTCCTGTTCAGGAATTGGGTTGCGCCTCGGCGGCCTTTTCCGGGCCCAGGGCGTCGCGGTCCACTTCCTTGGCACGCGCGCTTTCCATTTTGATGTTCCCCGTGCGCAAATCGTAGACGATCTGTTGGGCCGTCAATCCCGTGAGACCGGGACGTTCCCCCGTGACATTGCCGGTAAACGTGAGCTTATTGGACGCCATGTTGAGATCCGCCGCGTCCGACCGAATGTCCGTGGTTTGACCATCCACGCTGACCTCGTCCTTCAGCAGGACTCGTTCAGGAGAAGTCGCACCCTCGGGATAGGCAAAGGTCAATTCCCGCGCGCGCAGTTTCAACGGTTCCACGTCGGGTTTGCTTGCATGCATGATGATATTCACACCACCCCGGATCCAATTGAGTTTGCCCGCCGCCATGGAGACTTCCGGTGCCTTCTCGATATCCATGCGCGAAAAGGACTGCTCTTCTCCCTCCGGCTTTTCCGTCTCGGCCGTTTGAATCTGCAACCCCTGCGCCGTTAGGTTGGTCATCGTGGTCTCGCCGCTGTCCATGTTGTACGTCAGCGTATCTGTGCGGAAGGACTCAATCTGATCCGTCGCCCCTTGCACATTGTTCTTGAACTCCAATACCTTCTTCGCCAGGTTGAAATCGGCGAGGTCCGACCGGATGTCGCCCTGGGGCCCGTCAACGCGCACCGCATTTCGCATTTCGATCACGGAAGGCTGTCCGCTCGCCGACCACGCAAAACCCACCGTCGAGGCGCTCATCTTCAACGCCTTGGATTTGCCGTCCGAGGGATGCAACGTGATGGCTACGCCGCCATCCATGCTTTTCACCTGGCCGCCCCCGAATTGAACGGAAGCCGCGCGATCGATATCCATGCGGGAGAAGTTGGTGGCCCCTGGTGTCCCTCCTTCCGGCGCGCTGCTCAGGTTGATACCCGTGGCCCGCAGTCCCACCATCTCGCTGTCTCCGGTGCCGAGGTCGTAGACGATTCTCTCGGCTTCGAAATCACTGATCTGATCCGACTTCCCGCGCACGTTCCCCGAGAAGGTGAGCAGGTTCTTCGCGAGCGCCAGTTCCGCGCGCTCAGACGTAATGAGGCCCTGAGGACTGTCGACGCGCACTTCCTGCTCGAGCGTGATGAGCGAAGGGGTGCTCCCTCCTTCTTCGGGCCACGTAAACAGGATTTCCTGCGCGGCGAGCACCATGGGCTTCGCTTCGGCGCTTTCCGGACGCAGGGTGATCTCCACACCGCCGGATATGCGCGTCAGGCGGGAGTTCTTGAACTCCACCAGCGGCGCCGGTTTGTCGATATCGATCGCGGAGAACTCGGGCGCCGTCTGGCCCATTGCGGAAGCCGCCACGCTGCACACAATCGCCATAACGAGAATCTTCATCAGGAGGTCCCTCCTGCACGTAATGCAACCGTTCCCGTGACTCCCTTCAACAGCATCGTCCGGGATTCGCTGCGGAACTCCATCCCCTGCGCAGTGAGTTTCGTATCCCCGTCCGTGATGGTCACGGCGTTGTCCGAGCGCGCCACTCCCTCTTCGTTGCTCCACGTCATATCCTGCAATTCCACGTGCTGGACGCCGATGTCCACCTTGACGCCGTCCTTGAGCGACGCGGTTTTGGTGTTGTCGTCGAACTGGGCGCTGCCCGCCTCGAAAGTCGTTTTCTCGTCGTCCTTGCCGTAGATGATGGCGGTGGCGGGAGTGAGCGCCCAGACGCCGTCCTCCAGCAGCGAACACCTGGGCGAGGAAACTTCGAATGTCGCACCCTGAGGTTGTTCACCCCCTATCGCGGGTTCGAAGAAGCGCAGGGTCATGCTGCCCGTCATGCTCACCTGCTCCTGCTCCGGACCGGCAGGTGCTGGGGAAGCCTCGCCCCCAGGCTGTCCCGGGGTCTGCTTCGGCGGAGTCTCCGGTGAGGGGGCTTTGCAGCCCAACACCCCGCACAGCGCGGCCGTGATGAGAAGCATTCGCATCATTGGGGCGTCCTCTCGTTCTTCCAGTATACCGCCTTGAGGCCCTTCAGTGTCAGCAGCGGATCGACGTGCTGGATCCTGGTACTAATCTCGGAGATCAATCTCGCGAATCCGCCTGTCGCGACGACCGTGGGTTGCGTGCCCATCTCGGCGGTGATCCGCCCGATGAGCCCGTCCACCAAATCTGCGTAGCCATAGGTCAAGCCCGACCGTATGTGGGCAATCGTGTCTTTGCCGATAACATGCTCGGGCCGCGCGATTTCGATGCGCGGCAGCTTGGCGCACTTCTCGAACAGGGCGTCCGCCGAAATCTGTAAACCGGGGACAATCACGCCGCCGCGGTACTCCGACGCTTCCGAAATGACGTCGAAGGTGGTGGCGGTTCCGAAATCCACGACGATCAGCGGCCCCTTGTACTCCTCCACGGCCGCAACGGCGTTAACGATACGGTCCGCGCCCACTTCCTTGGGGTTGTCCACCTTGATGACAATGCCTGTGCGAATGCCCGGGCCCACGAAGAGCGGAACGGCGCCAAACGCTTTGCGGCACACCACATCGAGCGCATGGTTGAATTGCGGCACCACGCTCGCGATGCAACAGCCATTCACGGCCTGCGGGTCAAGGCCTTGCTGTTGGAAGAGCATCGTAAACAGGACGCGCAGCTCGTCAGCCGTCCGGTGCGACGAGACGAGACGCCAGTTCGTAACAAGCTCGTTGCCCTGGTACAGGCCCAGAACTGTGTGCGAATTGCCAACGTCAATTACCAGCAGCACGCGGTCATGCTCCGTTCAATTCAACGATTTCGCCCAGCAGCACGCGCTCGACTCCTTTGTCCGTTTCGATCAGCAACGTGCCATCGCGATCCACGGCCCGAACGGTGCCCACGCGATCGTGATGGCGTACACGCCGGCCCACCACACCGCAGGCCTCCGACCATTCCGCGTGAACGGCATCCCGCTTTCCCGCGCGCAGCGACACGATGCGCGCGTCGAGCGCAGTCAACACCTCCCGCAGCAGCGTTCCGCGATCCACGCAGTGCCCTGTCGCCAACTCGATTGATGTGGCCTTCGCGCGCAGTTCCTCGGGAAAATCCGCGGCCTGATGATGCACATTGATGCCGATCCCCAGCGCCATGCGGTTCCGCCGGCTCTCTAACAGAATTCCACAGACCTTCCTGCCGTTGAGTAACACATCGTTGGGCCACTTGACGGCCGCGCAGCCATAGCTATTCAAAACATCGCGCACGCTGAGGGGCGCGGCAAATGCCAAGCCTTCACAGGGCCCGTCGAAACCAATGCTGAACCACAAGCCGAGACCGGGCGCGCTCGCCCAGGACCGCCCATGCCGGCCGCGACCCGCGGTCTGGCGATCCGCAACGACCACCAAACCGTCCCCCCGCAACTGCAGGGCGCGATCGTTGGTGGATGTGACTTCTTCATACACCAGCACGCGCGAACCGATGATCGACGTGTGCAGCGGGGTCGCCAGCAACGGCGGCTTCCGATGGACATCAGGCATTGGTGATTTCAAGCGATAGATCGATTGCGGGAGCCGAGTGGGTCAACGCGCCGATCGATATCACGTGCACGCCGGTCTCGGCGATGGCACGCAACCGGTCCAGAGTGACATTACCACTGGCCTCAAGCACGACCTTCGACCCCTTTGAGCGTTCCACGGCCTGCTGCATCTCTTCCACGCCCATATTGTCAAGCAAGACGGCGTCGGCCCCGCAGGCCAGCGCTTCGTCAAACTCATCAAGACTGGTCACCTCGACACCGATCTTCATCAAATGATGCGTGCCCTTCAGGGCGCGTTGCACCGCCTGCGTCACGCCGCCCGCCGCCGTGATGTGGTTTTCCTTGATCAACACCCCATCGAACAGGGCGAAGCGGTGGTTCGCGCCACCCCCATGGATGACGGCCTGCTTTTCGAGATTTCGCATGAGCGGGGTCGTCTTCCGCGTGTCGCAGATACGCACTCCCAAGTCGTCCACCTCTGCCACGAAAGCCGCCGTAAAGGTCGCCACTCCGGACAATCGCTGGACGAAGTTCAGCGCAACACGTTCTCCCGCCAGGATGGCGCGCGTAATGCCCGAAAACAGTGCAATATCCTGCCCGGCAGTGAATTGCGTACCATCCTCCAGGGAATACCAGTCGCTGATGTCCGCGTCCAAATCTTCAAAAACGGCACGAAAGACGGTGATGCCGCTGAGCACGCCCGCCTGCTTTGCGTACAGCCGCGCCTTACACCGCACATTTGGAGGGACCGTTGCATTGGTCGTGATGTCGCCTTGGCCAATATCCTCAACCAAGGCTTCACGCACCAGCGACCTGAATCCGAGCATGTGGAAAACTCCGTAAATCTAAACGCATGAGTCTAACATGCGACCGCGGGCAATTGCGAGAATTCAGGTAACGGGTCGGGCAACGGGATGCTTCCAGACATGAGACTGGACTGATTTGCGAAGATTTCGCGCTATTCGGACCCGACAATGGTCCCCCAAGTCAGCCCTACCCCTGCAAAAGCCCCTTCACGGTCTCTACCATTTCGGCACGCGGCACGGTGACCTGGCCTGCTTTGCCGGCCTGACGGTAAGCCTCTCGATCCCCGATGTCGGCACGTTCCCGCTTTCCGGCAAGCAAATCTTTGACGGACACAACACCTGCCGCCAGTTCGTCGCCTCCAACGATAATCGCGACGGGAATTTCATAGTGGTCGGCGTGGGAAAGCTGAACTTTCATGCTGCGCTTCGCGCCGAAGTACGCCTCGGCGCGAATGCCCGCGGCACGCAGTTCGGACGCAATGCGCAACGACTCCGCATCGGGCACGCCGCCCAGGCTCACAACCAGCGCCTGAACGGAAGTCTTTGCGGTCGACACCGCACCGAGGTGGGCCAGCGCGGCCAGGAGCCGGTCCAATCCCACAGACATGCCCGTGCTGGGAATCGCGCGATCCATGAAGCGCGAGACGAGGCCGTCGTAGCGGCCTCCGCCCATGACGGAGCCGAACTCCGGGGCGCTGCGGATCACGGTTTCAAACACGGGCCCCGTGTAGTAGTCGAGCCCGCGCGCGAGACTGGGATCGAAAACCGCGTGCGCTTCGCTCACGCCAAGCGCCGCGAGCGCGTCCGCGAGCGTCTGCATCTCGGCCACTGCGGCGATGGTCTCCTCGGTGCTGGGCAAGGCCTCGGTCAAGCGCGCGACGACCTCGGCACGCGTGCCACCCTTCAGGCCAACGAAGGTGACGACCTTGTCGATGGTCGCGTCGTCCAGCCCCATGCCTGGGATCGGGTCGCCGCTGTCGTCGATGCGGCCCAGACCCAGTTCGAGCCGCACATTGGCCATGCCAACTTTGTTGAGCTTGTCGATGACACGCAGCACGTGTTTCTGGCGCGGCAGTTCGCCGATCCCACAACTGAGCAGGAGGGCATCGATGACCTTCCGGTTGTTGATCACGACCGCATAATCTGAAACACCGAGCGCGTCCATCACCTCGCACATGACCGCGATGATCTCGGCGTCCACCGCCACGGACTCGGAGCCCGCCGCGTCCACATCGAATTGAGTGAACTGGCGGAAGCGCCCGGGACCGGGCTTGTCGGCGCGCCACACGGACCCCATGGCGTAGCGGCGGAACGGGGCCTTGAGCTTGTCGGGGTACTGTGCGAGCAGCCGCGCGAAGGGCACGGTCAAATCGAAACGCAGCGCGATAGGTTCGCCTTCCGGGCTTTCAAGGCGGAATAGCTCCTTGTTCGTCTCTTCGCCGCCCGCACCCAGGAGCACGTCCAAGTGCTCGAGAGCCGGCGTCTCCAGCGGCGAGAAACCGTACTTCTGGAAGATCGACTCGATTACGGCGACCACCGCCTTGCGCGGAATCAGATCTTCGGGAAGAAGATCCTGGAATCCCTTGAGCGTCCTCGGTTCAACGAATAGCTTCAATTCTGACATCATATTCTCTCTTACACGTATCCTTGCATGACCCGCTTCATGGACTCGCCCGCACGGCGGGCGGCCTCTTCGGGCGCGAGCGCTCTCAGTGCATCATCAAAAGTCTCCACCGCCACCGGACCGTCGTAGCCGATGTGTTGCAGAGCGCCCAGGAATCCTTTCAAGTCGATAACGCCTTCGCCGGGCAACATGCGTTTCATATCCTGCAGTTCGTCAACGGGTCCCGGATAAGCGTCGTTAATGTGGACATGCACGATCTGCCCGGCGGACAAATGGTGTATGTCGTCGACGGTCGCGTGAGAGGTGTACCAGTGATAGCTGTCCAGCAGCAGGCCGCAGGTCTTCCCGTCGATTTCGGCGCACAGATCCAGCATGCCCGGCATGTCGTGGACAAACGGAACACCCGTGGCACGCGATGTCTTCGGCCCCACAAACTCCAGACCCAGTTTCAGTCCATGCTCCGCCAGAATCGCCGCCACCCTCTTCAGGCGCGTAACGTGCATCCGGCGAAACGCGCCCGCGTCCGCCGGCGCCACCGGCATGATCCAGGTCGCCATACCACGCGTACCCAAGGACTTCATGACCGAGCAAATCGAGGGAAGGGCCATCATGTCATTCTCAAACGCGTCGTCCCCCTCGCGGAAGTTCACCGGAAGGCCGCCGTGGGCAATAACACACCCTTCGGTCCTGCAGAAGCTCTGCACATGGTCCAGCGACGTGGCACGTACCCAGGCCGCCCAGAAGTCCGCGCCGTGATCGGCCCCAGCAAACCCAGCCTTGGCCGCCAAACGGATATACGCCTCCGGCTCTGGAACGTTAGCCGTAGCGGGATTCAGACAGGAAATCATGGCCAGACTCCTTCTCACAGAAAGGGTGTAACTCGTGGAAAGCACCTAGTATACCGCGCCTTATGCACAGAGGCCAATTCGCGTCGTGGGGGGAATGTCGTGGGGGGAGTGATTGGGGCGCCACACCCGGAGCGGCCGCTTTGAGATCAATACTCTCCGGCTAAACCAAACGTTCCGATACCCGGATCCGTGTCAACCGGAATCGGATCGATGGGCGTATATGGCATCGGCGGGGGTGGACCCACAAGTGCGACAGCCTCCGCGCGCGCGGCGTCGAGGTCCTGCGTGCGATGGTAAGTATTGGAAAAATCCGAGCCAACGGCTTTCAGAGTGAGTGCATCCCCATCCGCCGACAGGACGCACTCAGAGTAGATCAGTCCGGCCGCATCGGAGAGTTGCCAGAGGATCCCGCCGGAGACCTTGAAATGGCCTGATTCCTCAAAAGGTATCGAATTGACGGTGTACGAGTAGCGTTCGTAGCTGCCGTCACGTCCAAAATGCTCAATGCCGTAAATGGCATTCCCGTTAGGCAGTCTGTTTGCGCTCACCCACGTGCCGGTTATGAAGCACCGGACTTCGAGGTCTTCTGGAGTGACCCCCACCGTCTGCCAAGGCACTGGGTTGAGGTGGGCCGAGTCGTCAGGACAGGTGAATCGGTAGGCGTCTCCCTCTTCCAGCGTGATTTCCTGATAGAAGAGGTGAGAGTCCGCGGGAACCACGGTCACCGGCTCGCCATTCGGGTCGA